>CANDNO010000141.1 GCA_947386115.1 uncultured Muribaculaceae bacterium | reverse complement strand
GGAGAATGAGTTATTCCTATCTCAAAGTTTTGCACTTCGATTTGGAATCTTCAAACATGCTCTTATTTGTCGGTCTCGGCGGTGTCGTCGGTCTGGTCGTACCACTTTGAGTACATGAGGTAGTTGCGGGCTATTTTCTGATTCATCTCGCGGGCTTTCTCGGGCTCGACCATTTTGATGAATTTGGCAGGTGCTCCGCCCCATAGCTCGTGAGGGCCGATGACTGTGCGCGACAGCACTACCGAGCCTGCGGCCACGAGTGCACCTTCGCCTACCACGGCGTCGTCCATCACGACGGCTCCCATGCCTATGAGGGCGAGGTCGTGTATTTTTGCGCCATGTATGGTTACATTGTGTCCTATCGAGACGTCGTCGCCAATCTCGATGGTAGATTTCTGGTAGAGGGTGTGAAGTACCGAGCCGTCCTGGATGTTGACGCGATTGCCTATCGTGATGGTGTTTACATCACCTCGCAGTACGGTGTTGAACCAGATGCTGCACTCGTCGCCCATGGTGACATCGCCTACTATGGTGGCGTTAGGGGCGAGGAAGCAGTCGCGGCCTATTTTGGGGTCGATGCCGCGAAGGGGTATTATCAGTGCCATTTTGTCTTATATATTAATGTGTATTATTTGTAAAGTGGTTGTGTAGTCTTGCGAAGCCATGCCTGCTCGTTGTCATCGAGCATTGGCTCGAGTGTCTGGTAGACTTTCGCGTGATAGGCGTTGAGCCATTCCAGCTCGGCGTCGTCAAGTATCGATGTATCTACGAGTTTGCGGTCGAAGGGATAGAGTGTTACGGGTTCGAAAGCCAGGAATTCGCCCATCTCGGTGGTCATGGCGGGCACTACGAGGAGGGTGTTCTCGCAACGTATTCCGTATTGACCCTCGAGGTAGAGGCCGGGTTCGTCGGTCACAAGCATGCCGGCATGCAGAGGGGTGGGGATGTCGTTGGTTCGTATTCCGTGAGGGCCTTCGTGAACGTTGAGGAAGTGGCCTACGCCGTGGCCTGTGCCGTGGAGGTAGTTCAGGCCCTGCTGCCACAGGGCGCCGTGGGCGAGAATGTCGAGCTGTGCTCCGCGGGTGCCGGTGGGGAATATGGCCATTGCGAGTCGTATGTTGCCCTTGAGTACAAGCGTGAAATGGCGACGCTGAGCATCCGAGGGTTGTCCGATGATTACTGTGCGCGTAATGTCGGTTGTGCCGTCGAGGTATTGGCCTCCCGAGTCGACGAGCAGTAGGTTGTCAATGCCTACGCGGGCATCGGTTTCGGGCGTGGCCGAGTAGTGCACGATGGCACCGTGTGGGCCGTAGCCGGCAATAGTGTCGAAGCTTTCGTCGAAGTAGAGATCTTGTTGTGAGCGGAATTTATGGAGAATCTCGGCAACGGTGATTTCGGTTACGGTCTCTCCGGTGAGTACACGGCGCTCTATTTCCATGAATCCTTTTACGAGCGCAACGCCGTCGCGTATCATTGCTTGGCGTGTGCCCTGGATTTCGGTGCTGTTTTTGATTGCTTTTGCAAGCTGTACAGGCGACGTGATTTTCAACGCGCGGTCAGAAAGAGTCTCGAGCACGCGTGCCGATGTTGTCGCGGGGTCAACTGCGATTACCGGGTTGGTGTCGTGCTGTAACGTCTTGATGAGCGAGTCGTAGGGTTTGATCTCGATATTAAGGTCCTTAAGATATGCGGCGCCCTGGACGTCGATTTTGTCGGGGTTTATAAATAGGGTTCCGCCGTTTTTTGTGATGAACAGGTAGCTGGTTGCTACGGGGTTGCATTTGACATCGCGTGAACGTATGTTAAGGGTCCATGCAATCTCGTCGAGGGCCGACAGGAGGATGGCGTCGGCGTTGTTGTCGGTGATGAAGTCGCGTAGGTCTGCTAACTTTTGGCTGGCGTTGATGCCGGCATGCTCGTCCTGGTGTATTATTATAGGACATGCGGGGAGAGTGGGGCGGTCGGGCCACAAATTGGCGACTGGATCAAACGAAGTGTCGGTCTTGATGCCTGCTGCTGATAGTTCGGCCGTCAGCTTTTCGGCTTCGCGCGAGGAGAATAGCATCCCGTCTACCCCCACGGTTTCGCCGGCCTTGAGGTTGGAGGCAAGGTATTCGTTGATGGTGGGGTAGCCGGGGATGGCTATCTTCATCATTTCGATTTCGGTTCCTTCAATCTGTCGGGCAGCCTGTAGGAAGTATCGTGAATCGACCCATAGGAGGGCTTTGTCGCGAGTCACTACGAGCGATCCGGCCGAGCCGGTGAATCCCGAAAACCACCGGCGCGCCTGCCAGTGGGCGGCGATGTATTCACTTTGGTGTGGATCGGTCTGTGGTATGATGGTGGCCGAAATGCCATTCTGCGACATGCGCTCCCGTAGGGCGTTTATGCGATCGTTGGTTGGGTTGTTCATGATGGTTGTAGTCTTTTTGTGATATACAAAGATAAGCACAAGTTTTTGAAAAATTCCTATTCCCGGCCTTTAATCTGTCGATGGCGTCAGTTTTGGTCAAAAAAAAGCGTATCTCAAACAGTATTGAAAATGAGAGCGGTGCGAAAAATGTGCGCAAAAAATTGAAAAATAAAGTTGGAAAATTTTGGAGATATCAAAATTGTTCGTAACTTTGCATCCGCAATTGGGACGGTAAACGCCGCCACGGTTGAAAAGAGAAAATTGATAATGCCTCTTTAGCTCAGTTGGCCAGAGCACGTGATTTGTAATCTCGGGGTCGT
>CANDNO010000140.1 GCA_947386115.1 uncultured Muribaculaceae bacterium | reverse complement strand
GTCGAGACCGCGCGACGCAACTATATATTCGATACCATCCGCGAGGTGTTCCGCCTCTATGGTTTTATGCCCATCGAGACTCCGGCTATGGAGAATCTGTCAACTCTTATGGGCAAGTATGGCGAGGAGGGCGATAAACTCCTGTTCAAGATACTCAATTCGGGCGATTATCTCGCCAAGGCCGACCATGCCCTCATCGAGGCCGGCGATACTAACCGTCTCGCGGCACAGCTCTGCGAGAAAGGCTTGCGTTACGACCTCACCGTTCCCTTTGCACGCTATGTGGTGCAGCACCGCAACGACCTGCAGTTCCCCTTCAAGCGTTTCCAGATACAGCCCGTGTGGCGTGCCGACCGTCCCCAGAAAGGCCGTTACCGCGAGTTCTATCAGTGTGACGCCGACGTTGTGGGCTCCGACTCGCTTGTCAACGAGATCGAGCTCCTGCAGCTCATCGACGAGGTTTTCTCGCGCCTGAACATACGCATCGCCATCAAGGTCAACAACCGCAAGGTGCTTGCCGGCATCGCCGAGATAATAGGCCACCCCGACAAGATAATCGACATCACCGTCGCTATCGACAAACTCGACAAGATAGGCATCGAAAACGTCAACTCGGAGCTTGCCGAGCGCGGACTCACAGCCGAGGCCATCGAGCGCCTGCAGCCCATCCTGGCCATAAGCGGCTCGACCGATGAGCGTCTTGCCGCACTGTCGACTCTCCTTGCCGACTCCGAAATCGGCCTCAAAGGTGTCGAGGAACTCAACACTGTGCTCAACGGCACCCGCGCGCTCGGACTCCGCGCCGACCTCGACCTTGATGTCTCGCTCGCCCGCGGACTCAACTATTACACCGGTACCATTATCGAGGTTAAAGCGCTCGATGTCACTATCGGTTCGATTACCGGCGGCGGCCGCTACGACAACCTCACCGGAGTGTTCGGTATGCCCGGCATCTCGGGCGTAGGCATTTCGTTCGGTGCCGACCGCATCTATGACGTGCTCACTGCCCTCAATCTCTTCCCCGACGATGCCGCCAAAGCAACCACCGTAATGTTTGCCAACCTTGGCGTGGCCGAGTGTACCGCCGCGATGAAATCGCTCAAGGCAATGCGCGAGGCCGGTATTGCAGCCGAGGTTTACCCCGACGAGGCCAAGATGAAGAAGCAGATGTCGTGGGCCGATTCGCGCTCGATTCCCTATGTAGCCATCATTGGCGAGACCGAGCTTGCCGAGGGCAAACTCACGCTTAAGAACATGACCACCGGCGAGCAGTCGCTTGTCGACACAGCAGGTGCTATCGATATAATACTTAAACAGAATTGATTATGAAAAAATTACTGTCACTCATAGTTCTGATATGCAGCCTCAGTGTCGCCCTGCCCGCTGCCGCGCAGTTCCGTTACGGCCCCACGGTAGGTGTTGACCTTACTACCTTGAAGTTCAAGCAGACACTCTTCGACGTCGACCGCAGTGTAGGCGAGATTGTAGGCATACAGGGCGAGATGATGTTCCCCGGCATAGGATTCGGTATCGACTTCGCTGCGATGTACACACAGCGTGGAGCTACCCTCAACCTCGGGCAGCGCGAAATATGGGCCTCTGAAGGCTACGGACGCGAGCGCTCTTACCTACACTATCTCGAGATACCTGTCAACCTGCGCTTCAAGTGGACCCGCATGGCCGGCCTCGAAGACTATATCGCGCCCTACGTATTCGGTGGCCCCACATTCTCGTTCCTTATGGGACATAGCCGCATCCCCGCGCTGGAGTATGCCGGTGGCGATCTCGGCGTACAGTGTGGTCTCGGTTTCGAGATTCTGCGCCATTGGCAGATTCAAGGCAGCTACACCTGGGGCATGACCTATGCGCTTAAGACCGTCAAACTTGAAGACTTCTCGGCCCGCAACCGCACCTGGACCCTCCGTGTAACCTACCTGTTCTAAAAAATTCACATCACATTATTAAAAACCGTATTTTATGAAAAAATTGTTGATTGTTCTCGCGCTGGTATCAGCGTGGGTAGGAGTTCAGGCACAAGTGTACCTGGGTGGTACAATAGGATTTGATGTTGTCAATGTGCACGGCGATGCACCATCAACCACTCAGACAACCTTTGGAATCGCACCCGAGGTAGGTTATAACTTCAACGACATGTGGGCTATAGGAGCACAGATCGGCTTTGGTGTAGCGTCAACCGACGGCATAAGTGTCACCACATATAAAATCATGCCCTATGTGCGCAACACATTTGCCCGTGCCGGCATAGTCGACTTCTTTGGCGAACTGGGCCTTGGCTATGCCCACCAGAGCAGCACCGGCATCGGAGTGAGCGGATTTGTATCGGCAATACGTCCCGGCATGGCAATCAATTTCAGCAAAAAGTTCGCAGTAATTGCACGCACCGACCTCCTGCGATACGAACACTGGGACGGAATCGGCGCCTTCGAGTTCGCCCTGAACAAGAGCTTCGACCTCGGCGTCCAGTTCAAATTCTAATCCCATCCCTCCCCCCCATAAACGAATCCCGCAGGCCCCAACCCCGCGGGATTTTTTTACCCCCAACCACCTCCTAAAATGCAACGGCTCCGCCGTTGTACGGGGGAGGGAAAATCGGATGACCCCACGAAAAAATCGTGGGGCTGATTAAATTGAATAGCTCCGCTATTCCCGTGCTGTCACTCCATCCACACGGCATAGTGCAAGAGGAATACAATAGCTTCTATTCATGTGTGTTTATGCGATCAAAACGATGGGAACGACAACGGCAGCGCCGTTGCATTTAAATAGCCCCACGATTCTTCGTGGGGTAAGCGAACGCCCCTCC
>CANDNO010000139.1 GCA_947386115.1 uncultured Muribaculaceae bacterium | reverse complement strand
CCCCTGATAATCTGCAATTAAATTTTTCAGAACAAAAAAGTGACGAAAACAGGAACATGTTAGTTTTTCGGTTTTTAGTTGTAATTTTGCAGCTTTTAATAATCCTATCATTATTTACTTTATTTGAATCGTATGTTTATTTCATTTCGAAAGGGATTACTGGCTGCGTTATTACTCGCGGGCAGCGTATCTCTGTGTTCGGCCGATAGCAAGCCGACCCGTGGAATGATACGCGTGAAACTGCAGCCCGAGATGGTGTTGCAGGTGGGCAATGCCCCGCGTGTCGAGAGCATGGGTACGCTGTCTACCGGCGTGACACCCCTTGACCGCGCTACAAAGCAAGTCAAGGCTACGACATTACGGCGCATGTTGCCCTATGCTCCCAAGTTTGAGGCACAGCGCGCCAAGTATGGTCTCGACCGCTGGTATGTGGTCGAATTTGACGAAAGCGTCGACCCCGCCGATGCCCGCAAGATATTTGCATCCACGGCAGGCGTCGAGCGAAGTGAGGTTATCGTGCCTATGGAGCTCAAAGAGGGCACCGGCGACTTCATCGTTGCCAAGGCTCCGTCCCACAGAGCGCCTTCGGCTCTTCCGTTCAACGACCCCCTGCTTTCAGAGCAGTGGCATTACAAGAACTTCGGCAACATCGCCACCAATGTGGCCGGTGCCGATGCCAATATCTTCGAGGCCTGGAAAGTCACTACCGGTAAGCCCGAGGTTATAGTGGCCATTATCGACGGTGGCGTCGACTATACCCACGACGACCTTGCTCCCAACATGTGTGTGAACGAGGCCGAGCTCAACGGCCAGCCCGGTGTCGACGATGACGGCAACGGCTACGTCGACGACGTCTACGGCTATAACTTCTGTACCAACTCGAGCGAGGTTTATCCCCACAGCCACGGCACCCACGTGGCCGGTACCGTAGCCGCTGTCAACAACAACGGTATCGGTGTGAGCGGTGTAGCCGGCGGTAACGGCGACCCCAACACCGGTGTACGCATGATTTCGTGCCAGGTGTTCGACTCGCGTTCAGGCTCGGGCGACGGCGATTTTGCCAAGGCCATTATCTATGCTGCCGAGCGTGGCGCCACTATCGCCCAGTGCTCTTGGGGATGGTCGGCTCCCGACTACTACGAGCAGGCTGTTCTTGACGCTATCGACTATTTCACCGAGGCTGCCCGCAGCACGACAATGACCGGTGGCCTTTGTATCTTTGCTGCCGGCAACAACGGCCAGACAGGTGATTTTTATCCCGCATGCTATGAGAAAGTGCTTGCAGTAGGCGCCATGACCGGCGAGCTCACCCCCGCTACTTACTCCAACTACGGCTCGTGGGTCGACATCATGGCTCCCGGCGGTCATCTCGACTACAATACCCAGCAGGGTGTACTGTCGACCCTCCCCAATAACTCCTACGGTTATAACGAGGGTACCTCGATGGCAACACCCCACGTTTCGGGTATCGCAGCGCTGGTGCTCTCGCAGCATGGTTCCACTTCGTTTATCAACGAGACCCTGCGCACCCAGTTGCTCACCTCGGTCAACGACTTCTACGGCTTTGGCGACAACGAGCAGTACCGTGGTCTCTATGGCGTGGGTTACATCGATGCCGCCAAGGCTCTTGCCATGGGCAACGGCGATGCTCCCGCAGCAGTCACCGATCTTGCTATCGATGCCGCACAGGATTATCTGTCGCTCTCATGGACAATTCCCGCTTCGAGCGACAACAACATCAACCATCACATTGTATATTTCTCGACCGAGCCCTTCACTGCCGCTTCTGATCTCACCAAGCTGCAGTCGCGCACGATCGATACCAAGTTTGCCAACAGCGGCGACCGTTTCACCTACGAGCTCACCGGCCTCGAGTCGATGACCGGCTACTACGTGGCCATCGTTGCCGTGAACCGCTGGGGACAGGCATCGGAAATGTCGGCCATCATGCAGGCTACCACCAATGCCGGCCCCGTAATGGTTGTCGACCGGAACGACATCTATATGGAGTCGACGGCAAGCACTCCCGTGGCTAAAGGCACATTCACCATCGGCAACGAGGGTGAGGGCATGCTCAAATGGAGTGCCGCCAAGCGCACGGTTTCGGCCCTGCCCATGAGCGTTTCACGTCCCATGATGCTCAACACCAAGCCCTACAACGGCAAGGTAGACGGAAACCGTATCGTGACGCACGCCAATGTGACAGCCGATTACGAGGCTTCGGATTATCCCCAGGATATCAAGAACTATAACATCCTCTGGGCCTACATAGGCGATACCGACCGTACCATGCCCAACTCGATGGCACAGTGGTTCAAAGTCGATCCCGAGCAGTACCCCGACGGTTTCAACCTCACACACCTCTACATCGAGGGTGCCAACGGTACCCAGCCCCGCATCGAGATCTACAGGGGTGACGTAACCATATCGGCCGCATCGAAAATAGCCGATGTAAATTACCAGTTCTTTGTCTACAACTACAATATTGCGCTCGACGAGCAGCTCTTCTTCGCTCCCGGCGAGTCGTTCTGGGTGGCCGTACACTTCGACGGCAACCAGGAGGGATATCCCCTGGGTCTCGGCAACTCTGATGTCGAGGGTGCAGCCAACGGCAGCTTCATGAGTAATGATAACGGCAAGTCATGGACACCCCTCGCTCAGGCTTTGGCCGGCAGCGTCTATGAGGCTCTCGGCATGAAGTGCGCATGGGCCATCAGCGCCCGCTCGCTCAACCCCGACTGGAGTGAGGTTCTCTCGCTCAATCCCGCTTCGGGCGACGTGCGCACAGGCGAGTCGCAGAACGTCGAGGTATCGGTCGACGGCCGCAACCTCGTGAACGGCGACTATAACTTCAAGGTGCTCGTGTCGGGCAACGAGAGCGGCGGTG
>CANDNO010000138.1 GCA_947386115.1 uncultured Muribaculaceae bacterium | reverse complement strand
ACTTTCGCTCGGCAAAATCAAATAAATTTGCTTTTGCACTCGACTTATTCGTATCTTTGCAGTCTTAAACCGAAATTATTATTACAAAATATGGCACTACAATGTGGTATCGTAGGACTTCCCAATGTGGGCAAGTCTACGCTTTTTAACTGTCTGTCAAACGCTAAGGCTCAGTCGGCCAACTTCCCTTTCTGCACAATCGAACCCAACGTGGGCGTAATCACCGTACCCGATGACCGCCTGACTAAGCTCGTAGAGATGTGCAATCCGCGCAGCGTGGTTCCGGCCACGGTCGAGATTGTCGATATCGCCGGCCTCGTTAAGGGTGCAAGCCGCGGTGAGGGCCTGGGCAACAAGTTCCTGGCCAACATACGCGAGACCGATGCTATCCTGCACGTACTCCGTTGCTTCGACGATGACAACATCACTCACGTCGACGGCACCGTCGACCCCGTGCGCGACAAGGAAATCATCGACTACGAGCTGATGCTCAAAGACATGGAGACAGTCGAGAGCCGCATTGCCAAAGTGCAGAAACAGGCACAGACCGGCGGCGACAAGCTGGCAAAGATGCAGTATGAGGTTCTGCGCCAGTACAAGGAGGCCTTCGACCAGGGCAAGCCCGCCCGCTCGGTGCAGTTCGAGACTGTCGACGAGCAGAAATTTGCCCGCGAACTCTTCCTGCTCACCAACAAGCCTGTGCTGTATGTGTGCAACGTCGATGACGCGTCGGCTGTTAACGGCAACGCATACGTTGATGCCGTGCGCGAGGCTGTCAAGGACGAGAATGCCGAGATAATGATCGTTGCCGCCCAGACCGAGAGCGAGATTGCCGAGCTCGACACATGGGAAGAGCGCCAGGAGTTCCTTGCCGAGATTGGTCTCGACGAGAGCGGTGTTTCACGCCTTATACGCGCAGCCTACCATCTGCTCGACCTGCAGACATACTTTACCGCAGGCCCCGACGAGGTGCGCGCCTGGACATTCATGCGCGGCAGCAAGGCCCCGCAGTGTGCCGGAATCATCCACACCGACTTCGAAAAAGGATTCATCCGCGCCGAGGTCATCAAATATGACGACTATGTAACTCTCGGCGGCGAGAATGCAGTCAAGGAGGCCGGAAAACTTGGAGTGGAGGGCAAGGAATATGTCGTGCAGGATGGCGATATCATGCACTTCCGCTTCAACGTCTGATTTCATTTCAACAGCATATCATGAACAAACTTATTGCCGGGGCGATTATAGCATCAACGAGCTTAATCGCCTCGGCTTTTGAAACTCCTACCATGGGCTGGAGCTCATGGAACACCTACCGTTGCAACATAAGCGACTCGTTGATAATGAGCCAGGCCCGCGCGATGGTCGATCTCGGGCTCGACTCGGCAGGTTATCGCTACATCAATATCGACGACGGCTTCCAGGGTGGACGCGACAAGGCCACCGGACGCCTGCTCATCAACCTCAACCGATTTCCCGGCGGACTGAAGCCGGTTGTCGACTACATCCATTCACTTGGCCTCAAGGCCGGTACGTACAGCGACGCCGGACTCAATACCTGCGGTAACTACTGGGATCGCGACACACTGTCGGTCGAGGTTGGGCTTTACGGTCATGAAGATATCGACTGCCAGATGTTTTTCAATGAGCTGGGTTTTGATTTCATCAAGGTCGACTACTGCGGCGGCGATCCCGAGCAGAACAATCAGCGGCTCAGCCTCGACCCCGAGACGCAGTACCGCCGCATAGCCCGGGCGATACGCTCGACAGGGCGCGATGACATCAGGCTCAACGTGTGTCGCTGGGACTATCCCGGCACGTGGGTCGACGATGTTGCCACATCGTGGCGCGTGACCCACGATATATGGTGCGGATGGGAAAGTGTACGCGACATCATCGCCGAGAACCTTTACCTGTCGGCCTACGCTCGCGGCGGTCATTACAACGACATGGACATGCTCGAAGTGGGACGTACGCTCACACCCACCGAAGACCGCACCCACATGGCAATGTGGTGCATGATGTCATCGCCGCTGCTAATAGGCTGCGACCTCACCACCCTGCGTCCCGAGACTCTCAAACTGCTCGCTAACAAGGAGCTGCTCGCCATCAACCAAGACTCGCTCGGGCGACAGGCTCACGTATTGCATGCCGACTCCAACGGCGGATACATCCTGGTAAAAGACCTCAAAAAGCTCTATGGCAACGAGCGTGCCGTAGCTTTCTACAACCCCACCGACTCGGTTATCGTCCTAAAAACTACCCTCGAAGACCTGGAGCTAACCGGTCCCGCACCATGCCGCAACGCTACCAATCAGGCCTATCTTGGCACCGTCGAGTCATGGATGTCAATCACCCTGCAGCCCCACGAGACCGAGGTGTACACTCTCACGGGCAAAAGCCGGCTCATGAGACACCGCTACGAGGCCGAGACAGCCCGGCTGGGAATGTATCAGGAGCTCTACAACCCTCACACTGTGGGCACTGCCTATTACACTCACGACGGCAGGCTGAGCGGTGGCGTAGGAGTTGCACTCGCGGGAGTTACGCCCAATAACGATATCCTGTGGGACGATATTTACGTTCCTGCCGAGGGGGACTATGAATTGACAGTTCACTACCTCCCCGACCGGGATGCCAAACACTTCTATATGAGCGTCAACGATGGCGACGGCATGCGAATCGACCCGGCCAAAGAGGGCGAGTCGACAACCGGCGCCAAACTGAAATGCCACCTCAAGAGCGGACTGAACTCAGTGAGGCTGTTCGGAACAGGCCGCATACCCGTAATCGACCTTCTGGAAGTCAAATGAGAGCATGCGCCAAAACCACCCTGCGAAGGTGGTAAGAACGAGGGCAACATTTAACATTTTCGACGTTACTATTTAAACTCTTTTAGCTTAAAACCCGCATCAATAGCGGGTTTTGACTTGTTATATAGTTGAATTTAGAACGATAGAGACAAGAAAGAGAAGCAGTTTAAATTTTCAACATCCCTCGTCCTTACTACCGGGTAGTGATACTAGGTATTAAGGCTCTCATAAATAAATAGTTGAAACGCGAGAGAAGAAATCACCGCAAGGAGGTTTCTTCTCTTTGCGTTTTTAACCGGTTCTTTCAACCTAAAGTCAAAGTCGAAACGCAATTTACACCTGCACAGCTTCATATTTTTTG
>CANDNO010000137.1 GCA_947386115.1 uncultured Muribaculaceae bacterium | reverse complement strand
CCGTATATATTTCAACCGACGACGGCTCGGCCGGCGAAAAAGGACTCGTAACCACCAATTCCACTCTCGATTCCAAACGCGATCACGTATATTGCTGCGGCCCAATGCCCATGATGAAAGCAATCGCACGACTATGTGCCGAACGAGACATCGATTGCCAGGTATCACTTGAAAACGTCATGGCATGTGGTATAGGAGCATGCCTGTGTTGCGTCGAAAAAACAGTCAAAGGAAACCGTTGCGTCTGCACCGAAGGTCCCGTATTTAACATCAAAGAGCTCACATGGTAAACCAAGAAGTAAAAATAGGAGGTCTTACCCTCAAGAATCCCGTGCTCACAGCTTCCGGGACATTCGGTTACGGCGAAGAATTTGCCGACTTCATAGATCTTAACCGCCTCGGTGGCTTCATAGTCAAAGGCACCACGCTCGAACCGCGTGAAGGAAACGACTATCCTCGCATGGTCGAGACCCCGTCAGGCATGATCAACGCCGTAGGTCTGCAGAATAAAGGCGTAGACTACTTCATCGAGAATATCTACCCGCGTATAGCCAATCTCGATACAAATATCATCGTTAACGTATCAGGCGCTAAGATCGACGACTACGTAGCCACTGCAGCCAAGATAGCACAGCTTCCACAAGTACCTGCAATCGAGGTCAATATATCGTGTCCTAATGTAAAACAGGGAGGTATGGCATTCGGTACCTCGCCCGAGGGTGCTGCCGAAGTCACAAAAGCAATTCGAAGCGTCTACGACAAGACACTTATTGTCAAACTCTCGCCCAACGTCACCGATATTACATCTATAGCCCGCGCCGTTGAAGCCGAAGGAGCCGACTCGGTTTCGCTTGTCAACACATTCATGGGCATGGCCATTGATGTTGAACGCCGTCGCCCCTATCTGTCGACAATCACAGGAGGCCTATCCGGACCGGCCATTCGCCCCATTGCCGTACGCATGGTATGGCAGGTAGCCCACGCCGTAAAGATCCCGGTAATCGGACTCGGAGGAATAATGAATGCCCGCGATGCACTCGAATTCCTCATGGCCGGCGCAACTGCCGTGCAGATAGGCACCGCCAACTTCATCGACCCTACCACTACCGTTAAAATCATCGATGGCATCGATGAATACTGCACACGTCATTCTATACAAGACATACATGATATAATCGGGATAATTTAATTATCCCGATTATATCATTTCATATTGGAGTTCATCACCTTAGACCTTATACACATGACAAAAATATTTTACACCGTTATTTTCGGTATTATTACTTTGCTTTCCTTTGCCGGGTTCAAATCATTCGCGAGTCCTAATTATACGGCTGGGCTGCAAAACAATGAAAAATTCACTGTTACCTTCGCCTTCACAGCCGACAAGACTATATCTTATCCCGACATCCAGCCAATGGTCGATGGACCAATCACATTAACTATTGGTAAAGATGATAATGCCACCACAAATCCTCGTATAGTAGACGCCGACTTCCTACAGCTCTATAAGAACAACTTTTTGGAATTTGCATCTACAGAAGGGTTCTATATCGCATCAGTCACACTAAATTACGCAAGTATAGGTAGCAACAGACTTAAAACCGTCGAATGTACTCCCGAGCAAGGTTTTTACAATATCGACTCTCAGAAATGGGTATGTCTAAACACGCGCCCCGACTATTTAAAGATAGAAAGCAACGACGGCTACAACAACAATCTCTCAAGCGTTGAAGTGACATACCGGAAAATGCTTGAAAGGAGCCCGGCACCTCAAATATTAAAATACAACACCGAAAATCAAACCATTACGCTTGTAGTACGCGATGAGAACGGAATCGCTATCAACGATTGTGAAATAGCGATAGGGTTTTCTCGCGATGAAAATACCATAGATAATTGTGATAACCCCTATACTGGAATAATCACTCTTGACGATTACTTTAATGACACGGTTCCCAGTGGCATGTACTATCTCTGGGCCAAGGCAAGAATTGAAGGTCATGATTTCAGTGAGATTACCCTCCTGCAGTCAATCAAATATAACGGCCAGATTATAGGCCCTACTGTAACATATCGCGAAGCAACCGAAATCGACCTACAGGACGGATGCTGGTACATAATTGTAGCACCTCGAGGTGGCAGCATGATAGCCCTATCCAGCATGGGCGAAGATGGAGATTTCACCGGCAATCTTATCGGAACCAAAACCGATACAGAATTCATTGGAGCTAAAAACGAATACGACAATCTTGGAATTCTCGAGTTCATGAGCGTCGATGGACACCTTGTCGAAAAGAATACCGGCAACTATCTCACACCCCGGTCAAGTTCCTCGCGGTCGCTGAGCAACATCGAGCCCGAGTCAACAGTATTCGAAATCAGAAACGGTGAACATATACTCACAGTCAATGGTCAAAAGTTACAATTCACAGGTAGAACCAATAAATTCGGCTTCAATAGTGAAACATACAAAGAGCCAATCAAATTATACACCACCGGCTCAGATAAAAACACCGACACATATATCATTTCAACCGACGACAATACACCAATAGAATACTATAACCTGCAAGGCATTAAAGTAGAGAATCCATCTCACGGACTCTACATAAAACGCCAAGGCCAGAAAATCACCAAAATACTAATCCAATAACCCAAGTTGAAACCGATACCGCAGGGAGCCTATCCATCGATAAGCTCCCTGCATTCTTTATAAGCAAAATACAATCTAAAATGGACCTAATTTGACTGTATCAAAGAACGTAAGGAATAGTACCACAGGTCAGCATAATATTCCCACAATTAGTAACCTAACTGACATATAAGACAACGCAGGTGTTGACCAGGACACGCCTCCTTACACAAAAGCAATGCAACGTTGTCAATTTAACGAGACTTGTTTGTCCAGATAAACACATAGAAGATAAAGACTCAAAGCAAAGGATTCTGATTCATAACTGCTACCGCACTATACATCTTCAAATCTAAACCAAGGGAAAAGAGTACTCAAAACGCTAAAAGGCTTAGAAGGTCACTGGGTTTCCAACGGATCAAAATGCTATTCCAAGGGTGATTTCGCGGGTTAAAGTTAGAAAGCGTTTGGGTGGTTTGGGTGTAGGGAAAAAGAAAACCCCGGGACAGTGCCTTGTCAGAAGGCTTGTCCCGGGGTTTCCGGT
>CANDNO010000136.1 GCA_947386115.1 uncultured Muribaculaceae bacterium | reverse complement strand
ACCTAACAACTATTACCTAACAACTATTACCTAACAACTATTACCTAACAACTATAAACTATTACCTTCGGCTCGTTTTTTCCTGATAATCAAAAACAACAAAATATATGGAACAAGTAAATTATACAAAATGCCTGATAGTAGGCGGTGGTCCTGCCGGATTCACTGCTGCGATATACGCCTCGCGCGCCAATCTGCAACCCATCCTTTATGAGGGAATCCAGCCCGGCGGACAGCTCACCACTACCACCGAAGTTGAGAATTTCCCCGGCTACCCCGACGGCATAAGCGGTCCGCAGCTCATGGAAGACCTGCGCGCACAGGCCAAGAAATACGGTGCCGACATACGCCAGGGCCAGGTGACAAAAGTCGACTTTGAACACCGCCCGTTCAGCGTAACCATCGACGGCGACACCGTTATCACAGCCGAGACCGTCATCATCGCCACCGGCGCGTCGGCCCGCTATCTCGGCCTCCCCGACGAGCAAAAATACATGGGTATGGGCGTATCGGCATGCGCTACATGCGACGGATTCTTCTACCGCAAGAAGGTTGTCGCTGTCGTAGGTGGCGGCGACACAGCCTGCGAGGAAGCGCTCTACCTGAGCACCCTCGCCAAGAAAGTCTACCTCATCGTGCGCAAAGACTACCTGCGTGCCTCCAAGGTCATGCAACGCCGCGTGCTTGAGAAGGAAAACATCACCGTGCTGTTCAACACCAACACCGTAGGGCTCTTCGGCGACGAGGTTGTCGAGGGCGCACGCCTTGTCGAGAACGTAGGCACCGAGCGTGAACAGCACTTCGAGATTGCCATCGACGGCTTCTTCCTCGCCATAGGCCACAGCCCCAACACCGAGGTGTTCAAGCCCTATATCGCGCTCGACGATGCCGGATTCATCGCCCTGCAGGGCAACACCACGGCAACCAACGTAGAGGGTGTGTTTGCCGCCGGCGACGTTGCCGACCCGCGCTATCGCCAGGCCGTATCGGCTGCCGGAACAGGTTGCCGCGCCGCCATCGATGCCGAGCGTTTCCTACTCGAGAATTAAGAGCTATACCCCAATAATCTCTAACGCCTCGCCGTGCTCAACCACAGCGAGGCGTTTTTTGTGCCTTGACCTACCGTCGCCGGGAGAATCACGCAGATAAAATTAGGAGTTATCTGATATTTCTTGTAGATTTGCATCAGTTAAGATGAAACGTGCCGATACCGTCATATCAGTGATTTTTGCAGCCTTGATCCTGTTTGGATTGTGGGAGTGCGGCATGGGGTGGGCACAGCTTGCAGGGTTCATTCCGAGCCGACATTCACTCTACCCCGCCACGGGCACGTTCTACAATCCCGGCCCGTTCTGCGCCTTTTTAGCCGCAATAATGCCCGCAGCCGTTTACGGAGCGGTGAAACGCGGCAACGTCATTATCCACTGGGGCTGCATCGCTTACATCATCATGGCGGCCGGTATAATGCCCGTGCTGATGGGACGCACGGGATGGATAGCCGCCATAGCCGGGAGCGCCGTTGTTTACTGCGGCGTCAAAAAGGTCAAACGCCCATCGTGGCCGGTAATCCTACTCGCGCTCACTGTCGTGGCTGCAGCCGTTGTCGCGCTTTTCTACCTCAAACCGGCCTCGGCGCTGGGACGTCTGTTCCTGTGGCAGACGGGCCTGTCGGCATGCCTCGAATCGCCCGTCACAGGCGTGGGATGGGAAAATGTAGCCGGTGCACTCGGCCGGGCCCAGGAACAATACTTCGCCACGCACCCCGGCTCGCCCTATGCGCAGGTTGCAGGCTCGCCCGAGTATGCTTTCAACGAGTTCATCCAGATAGGTATCGCGTTCGGCCTGCCGGCCATGCTGCTGTTTGCCGGCTCGATGATAACGGCAGCCATCATAGGCTGGAAAAAGGGCCGCTACGACATCACGGGAGTGGTCGTCGCCTTCGCCATAGCATGTTTCAGCTCCTACCCGCTCCAGTTCAAGGAGTTTGTCGTCTTGGCCGCAGCGGTTCTTATTGCCGCACTCATAGCCGTGGCACCCGGGCGCACCGTGCTCGCCTCGGTACTGTGTGCCGTCGTTGCTATAGTGACCGCGACGGCTGTCAACAGCATACACAGCCGCGAGAAAGCCGCCGCCGACTGGAAGATGCTGCGCCTGGCCTACGCCTACAATCTCACCGACCGTGACATCACGGTGCTCGACTCGCTGAGCAGTCGTCACGGCTACTCGGCCGCGTTCCTCTTTGACTACGGCAAGGCCCTACGCGAGAACGGACGCCTCGACAAGTCGACCGCCGTGCTCGAGCATGGGCTCGAACATAGCTCCGACCCTATGTTCCTCAACCTCATAGGGCGCAACCATGAGGACGCCGGCCGGTATGACCTGGCCGAACACTACTACCGCCGGGCCATCGACCGCCTGCCGGGCCGACTTTATCCCCACTATCTCCTGTGCCGCTTATACCTCAATCCCGGTTACAGCGACACAGCGCGGTTCGTTACAGCGGCCCGCGAGATGCTTGCCATCGATCCCAAGGTCGAGTCGCCCGCCACGAGGCAGATGAGGCAGGAGATAGCCCGCCTCAACGACAGCATACGCTCCACCACACGTCCCCACCCCGCTACCCCATGAAACTGAAAAAAGCATTATATTTCGTCGCCGACTGGATTGCCAACATTTTCCTCGCCGCCTTTGCACTCGCCCTGCTGTGGTTCGTGGCCCAGCTGCTGTTCTACGCGTCGTTCTCCATCCCCACCGACTCGATGGTGCCCACGATCATGCCCGGCGACAAGGTGATGGTCGACAAGACGCTCATGGGAGCACGCCTGTTTGACGTCCTCGACGCCGCCGAGGGCAAGAAAGTCGACATCACTCGTGTGCCGGGTCGCTCGGCCATGCAACGCGGCGACGTCATCGTGTTCAATTTCCCTTACCCCGCCGAGTCGTGGGACAGCATTGCCATGCAGCTTAACCGCTACTACATCAAGCGCTGCATAGCCTTGCCGGGCGACACCGTCGAGATACGCGACTTTGCCTACTACGTCAACGGCACCCCATCCGAGAAAGCCAACCACGACGGCGAGGCTCAGCTACGCGACTTCGTCAACCGCTACAGCAACGACCCCGACTACCTGTCGCGCATGGTGGTGATGAAAGCGTTCCCCAACGACTCGACATTCGACTGGACGCTGCGCGAGTTCGGTCCGCTCTATGTCCCGGCCACCGGCAGCACAGTCCCCCTCACCTCCTCCAACGCCATAATTTACCGCAACTACATCGAGTGGGAAACAGGCTCAAAAGTTAAGGTCGACA
>CANDNO010000135.1 GCA_947386115.1 uncultured Muribaculaceae bacterium | reverse complement strand
TCGGCCACCTGTTTTGCATCGCGCATGGCGTGCACCACCGTCGCGGGGCGGTTTGTGACATCGCCGCCGGCAAAGACTCCTTTGCGGGTGGTCATGCCGTAGGGTGTCTCGCGTGTGAGCACATAGCCCTTGTCGTCAACGTCGATGCCGCATGTCGTTGACACGATGCGTGCTGCCGGCGCGCTGCCTACGGCCATTACCACATGGTCGGCTGCAACGGTGCGGGGAGCCTCGCCGGCGGTCTCGAGCGTGACACTCTCGAGGTGCTCGGCGTCGCGAGCCTTGATGTCGGTAATCGACGTGTTCCACAGGAATTTGACCCCCTCGGCAACGGCATCTTCATACTCCGACCGCAATGCCTTCATGTGGTCGATGGTGCGGTGGTAGACGACCGTTACCTCGGCCGAGCCCATGCGTACGGCTGTGCGGGCGGCATCGATGGCTGTGTTGCCGCAGCCTATCACAAACACCCGGTCGCCGTTACCCACGATCACTTCGCGGCGGTCAATCAATCCGCTCTCGTAGAGACTTACACGGCGCAGGTAGCGTATGGCCTGGCGCACGGCGGGATGATTGCTGCCGGGGATGTTCAGGCGCTTGGGCACGCCGGTGCCGGTACCCATAAAAATGGCATCGAAACCTCGGGCGAAAAGGTCGTCGACAGTAAGCTCTTCACCCACGGTGGTGTTGAGGTGAAACACCACACCGAGATTCTCGATTTTCTTGATTTCGCGTCTTACGACCTCCTTGGGTAGTCGATACTCGGGGATGCCATACATGAGCACACCTCCGGGCTCCGATTCCATCTCGAAGATTTCTACGCCGAAACCCTGTCGGGCAAGGTCGCCCGCAATCGTGAGTCCGGCAGGACCGCTGCCTATCACAGCCACGCGTCCGCGCGATTTCTCGGGTATCGCCTCGTGGGTGAGCCCGGCGGTGGAGTCGAAGTCGGCCACAAAGCGCTCGAGCTTGCCTATGTTTATATGCTGTCCCTTTTTAGCCAGCACGCAGTTGCCCTCACACTGGCGCTCATGACCACACACGCGGCCACAAACGGCCGGAAGATTGCTGCGGTCGTTGATTATACGCATCGCGTTGCCAAAGTTTCCCTTGGCGAGTTCACCTATCCAGTCGGGGATATCATTGCTTATCGGGCAACCTTTCTTACACCCCGGCACCTTGCAGTGAAGGCAGCGCTGGGCCTCGCGTATAGCCTCGGGGAGCGTATAGCTCTCGCTGGCTTCTTTGAAAATATTATCCTGCGTCATATCAATGTCTTTCTCCTATATACGATTCGTGTATTAACAATACTTAGAATGTATGTTTCCAATGTGCGAAGTTAGTGAAAAATTACTACATTTGTCGATATGATTAAAAATGAGATTATGAGTACCTTTGACGAAGAATGGGCCAAAATGCTGCGCGGCGAGCAATATGATGCCATTCACCCCGAGTTTTTAAGACGTCTCGAGGCCACCCGCGACAGGCTTTGGGAATTCAACATGATGAAGCCGTCGCAGATCGACGAGCAAAGAGCAATCATACGTGAACTGCTTGGAAGTCATGGCGAACGCTTCCACATCAACCAGCCCTTCAGGTGTGATTACGGATGCAACGTCCATATCGGCGAGGATTTCTTTGCCAACTTCAACCTCACCATCCTCGACGAGGCCGAGGTGAGAATAGGCGACCATGCCTTCATCGGCCCCAATGTGAGCATCTACACTGCCTGCCATCCGCTCGATGCCGCTGAGCGCAACACCGGCGCCGAGTGGGCCCTTCCCGTGACCATCGGCGACAGCGTGTGGATAGGTGGCGGAGCCATAATCCTGCCCGGAGTGACCATCGGCAATAACGTGGTAATCGGAGCCGGAGCGGTAGTGACGCGCGATGTCCCCGACAACACCGTGGTAGCCGGCAATCCGGCACGCATAATCAAGCACTTGTGAGACTATGGATATAGAAACTGTAAGAGAATACTGCCTGTCGCTACCCCATGTTACCGAAGACATGGCCTTTGGCGACGACTACATACTGCTGCGCGTGTGCGACAAGATTTTCGCCTGCATAGGCCTCGCCCGGCCCGACTACTTTGTAGTAAAATGTGACCCCGACTATGCCATCGAACTGCGCGACCTGCATCCCGAGATTCAGCCCGCGTGGCACTGGAACAAGCGCTACTGGAACCAGATATGCCTACGGGGAGCACTGTCGGCCGAGATGATACGCCGGCTCATACGTCACAGTTACAGCGAGGTAGTAAGAAAACTACCCAACAAAACCCGCACCGCACTGCCCGAAATTTGCACCGTAAAACAATGAATATACCACAGGAAATAATTGATCGCCTGCCGGCCGACGTCAAGGCCGACTTCTTGAAATGGGACCGGTTCATGTATGACCGCGTCAAGTTCAACATGCCACAGAGCCTCATACATGCCATGGGGCACTGCGAGCGCGTGCTACTGTACGCCCTCATAATGGGCCACGAAATCTTCGGCGACGACCCAGCAGCCCTCACAGCACTCGCCCACGCATCGGTATTTCACGACACCAGGCGCCTCGACGACTATCTCGACACCGGCCACGGAGCCCGCGCGGCAGTTTACTACGAAGAATTCTGCAGGCAGAACCACGACATCGACTTTTATCCCGAAGCAGTCTACATGATGCGCTATCACGACCTCGACGACGCGGTAGGCCGCGAAGCCATCACCAAGGAATTTGGCGACAAAGCCCCACGCGCACTCCGGCTCTACGAAATATTCAAAGACGCCGACGCCCTTGACCGCTGGCGCCTGGGGCGCCACGGCCTCGACCCGCGCTACCTGCGCACCCCCCAGTCGCGCCGACTCACCGACTATGCCCGCAAGCTCGTAATCGCCACCATGGCCCCCTCCCTGCTCTCCCTAATCGAATCCGAAGTCGACCGTACCCTCCCTCAATAGCCCCCATCAACCCTGCTCTTTAGGAGGTGGGCGAGGACTATGGCGTTGTTGTGGGCGGGGTCGTGGGAGGAGTATAGGAGCGTTACGGTGGGTTTGTCGCTGAGTTGCTTTTTGAGATTTGCGTAGGCGGGGTTGGAGGCCAGTTCGGCGGTGTATCGGCGCTCGAATTCGGGCCAGTGCTGTTCGGGCTGCGCATGAAACCATTCGCGAAGCTTTGTCGAGGGGGCGATTTCTTTGTCCCACAGGTCGTAATGAAATGTTTCGTGTGAGAGACCGCGTGGCCACAGGCGGTCGATATATACTCTGTAACCGTCATCGGTCGAGGCCGGTTCATAGGCTCGTTTAATCTTGATTTCCATATATCTGCATTGTTTTTAGTATAAACAATCAGTAGGGCCCTTAGTTTATTCATCTAAAAATAGGCGTATAGGTCAATTCGGGTGCTGAAATCTTTGTAACGGCCATATTG
>CANDNO010000134.1 GCA_947386115.1 uncultured Muribaculaceae bacterium | reverse complement strand
CAATATGGCCGTTACAAAGATTTCAGCACCCGAATTGACCTATACGCCTATTTTTTTACAAAAAAGCGAGTTCGATTGAAAAATATCGGACTCGTTTTTGTATCTTTGTCATTCCAAAAACAGAACCCTAAAAAGACCGTATAATATAAAACGCTATCACAATGGAACACATTGATCGCCTACTTGCCGAGAAACTGTTGAAAATCAGTGCTATCAAGCTTCAGCCCGACAATCCCTTCACATGGGCATCGGGTTGGAACTCGCCCATATACACCGACAACCGCAAGACCCTGTCGTACCCCGAGATACGTACATTCATCAAGGTGGAGCTCTGCCGCATAATCATGGAGAACTTCCCCAAGCCCGATGCAATAGCCGGTGTAGCCACAGGCGCTATCGCCCAGGGAGCTCTCGTGGCCGACGAGCTTGGCCTACCCTACGTTTACGTGCGCTCTACCCCCAAGGACCACGGTCTTGAGAATCTCATCGAGGGCAACGTTAAACCGGGCCAGAAGGTAGTCGTTATCGAAGACCTCATCTCGACCGGCGGCAGCAGCCTCAAGGCTGTCGAGGCACTGCGCAGCGCAGGCTGTGAGGTTGTGGGCATGGCCGCTATCTTCACCTACGGTTTCCCCGTGGCCGAGAAGGCATTCAACGATGCCAATGTGAAACTCTGCACACTGAGCAACTACAACTCGATGCTGCAGGCTGCCCTTGACACCAACTACATACGCGAGCAGGACATCGAGACCCTCGCCATGTGGCGTCACGACCCCGCCAACTGGACTCCCAACAAGTAATCCCGACACAACTTCCACAATATGGCTACATACAAAGGAAAGCCGGCTGTAATCGATCGTCCCGTCGACGAGCTTTACAACCGGTTCAGTGACATGTCGGCTCTTGAGGAGGCACTCAAGAACCGTGGCGGCGACCAGGCGCAGATGGGCGAAGTGAAATTTGACAAAGACTCCCTCTCGATCGTCAACCCCCAGGTAGGCGAGATACGTTTCGAGATAACCGACCGTGTGGCACCCAACAAGGTGGCCTTCACCGCCGTCAACTCGCCCCTCCCCATAGGCATGACCATCAACCTGAAGGCTATCACCGAGAACTCCACCGAGGTATCGACCGAGATCGACCTCGAGCTCCCGGCCGTGATGAGAGCCTTCGTGGGACCGAAACTGCAGAAAGTCGCCGACAAGTTTGGCGAGATGATGACACAGATGGGCAAGTGAGACAACTGCTGCTCATAATCGCCGTCATGCTCACGGGCCTCGCCGGGTGCAAGCACCTCGACGACGACCGCATACCGCCCGCCCCCGTGAGGCTGTCGTTCAACACCGTTGCCGACTGGAACACATACGGCGTTCCTGGAGCGCTGTCACACAAACGCTACATCAAGAACGAGCGCATACCGCGCGACTTCCCCTACACGGCACTGTCGCAGACCGGTTTTGGCGGAATACTCATCGTGGGCGATATACTCGGAGCACCGCGCGCCTACGATCTGGCCTGCCCGGTCGAATGCAAGGCCGACGTGCGCATCATTGTCGACACCGAGGCCTCCAACGCCTACTGCCCCAAGTGTCACAGCGTCTACGACATATTCACCAACTACGGCCAGCCCCTGAGCGGCCCGGCACTCGACTACGGCTACGGGCTGCAGAAGTACTACGTAGGCGCCGGCAATCAGGGCGAGTACATGGTGGTGATACGCTGACAGGTCGAAAAAATACACCGCCGAGTGTTGGGTAATAAAAAAATTGTCTTAACTTTGCACTCGCTATTGAGCCCCTTGAGGCTCCCTATAGTGGCCGCTCGAATGGTGGAATGGTAGACACGAGGGACTTAAAATCCCTTGGCCATAGCGGCTGTGCGGGTTCGAGTCCCGCTTCGAGCACCAACAACACAACAAAGCCGTCCCCATTTTTTAAGTGGTGACGGCTTTTCAATTAAGTTTAATATTTTTTTGTTTTTTGAGGATATGAAACACAGCTATACAACATGCGGTACATGCTCGCGACAGATCAACTACGAGATTGACGATCAGGGCCTCGTGCGCAATGTATCATTCGTGGGCGGATGCAACGGCAACCTCAAAGGTATAGGTCTGCTTGTCGACGGCCTCACACCCGCCCAGATCGTGGAGCGGCTCAAAGGCGTCAAGTGTGGAGTCAAAGGCACATCGTGCCCCGACCAGCTCGCCTGCGCCCTCGAGCAGCATCTCTAAGCATTAGCGCCCCCTGCACGAACAAAAATCGGGGTGCTTAATGTATATTGGGGTTGAGCTCCTTCCACTTGTCGATGGGAGGAAGCACTCCCATGGCTATTACCTCGTCGCGCAGTTCACACAGGTGCTTATAGCTGCGCTCGAGCTCAGCCTCTTCGGCCTCAGTGCCATGCATGGGCAGATGGTGTACACCATTGGCGGTCACCGATGTTTCCATAGCCATCATTATATGGCGGAAGCGGTCGTTGTTGACATACGTGCCTACAGGCCAGCGGAATGGCTTGCCACCCATGGCGGCAGCAATCATCTCGATCGACAGGTAGGCAGGGCTCTGGAACGACGAGCGTCCGCGCAGGTCGATGATGTGTTTACCACCCTGGATTACACGCACTTTCATTGCCTCCCACTCGGCCATAGGCAGTCGCTCGGTACCGATGATATCGGTGAGCGGTTCGCTGGCCACACGGGTTGTCGAGGCAAAGACAGCCATCTGCTCGCCGTGTCCGCCATAGGTGCGGCAGTTCTCGACCTCATCCTGTGCCACGCCAAAGTATTTTGACAGTTCGCGCTGCAGGCGAGTGCTGTCGAGCGCGGCAAGGGTCGAAACCTGTGAAGGCTTAAGGCCCGAATAAATCAGAGTGATAAGTCCGGTAATATCGGCAGGATTAAAAATCACCACGACATGTTTTACATCGGGACAATACTGCTTGACGTTCTTGCCGAACTCCTCGGCGATGGCAGCGTTGCCCTTGAGCAGATCCTCACGGGTCATGCCGGCCTTACGGGCAGCACCGCCCGACGAAACAATGTACTTGGCGCCTGTGAAGGCCTCCTTGACATCACTCGTAAAAGTGAGGTTAGCGCCCTGGAACGAGCAGTCATACAGCTCCTCGGCAACGCCCTCGAGCGCCGGAGCATACGGATCATAAAGACAGATATTGGGAGTAAGACCCATCATCAACGCGGTCTGAGCCATATTAGAGCCGATCATACCGGCCGCTCCCACAATAAGGAGCTTCTCATCAGTAAGGTAATCCATGGAATAAAAGTATTAAAAGTCTACCACAACAACACCCACCCGCCCAAAAAGTTCATCAACACAATATAAATCAAAGCGATCAATACCCCATGACTCATTTAACACTATCTGTATGTAATGAATAGTCAAAGGATTTGTCAATTCATAATTTTTGTCTAATTTCCCAAGTTTGACAGCAAACTAAGGTATATAGTTATTCTATAGCGTTTTA
>CANDNO010000133.1 GCA_947386115.1 uncultured Muribaculaceae bacterium | reverse complement strand
CTATCAATCAAAGAAATCAACAAATGTTAAAATTATGCTGTAAAACATGTTTTATAAACACAGACTGATTTTAACCGGAAAATTCGGACTTTTGCATCCGTTCAAGATACAATGAAAAAAGTGGCCAGTGCCGCTTTTTTTTATAATGACGGGAGTGACAAAACACGATCGAGAATAGATACTGCTTCTTCGACACGGTCAACTCCCGAGACCGCAAAGCTACGTTTACCCCCTTTATCGCGTATAGCAACACGCCGGGGATTCTCCTGAAGATACCTCAACAGGCGACCAAACATGGGCGACTGATAGTAGGCCTTGTTGGTCTCGTCGACGAAATACATGAACATTCGGCCTTGCTTGAGGGTGATTTTCTCAATACCGAGACTGCGGGCCATGCGGCGCAGACGCGGGATGCGGAGAAGCTCGGCCGTAACGTCGGGGATGGCGCCGAAGCGGTCGACAAGCCGGTCGCGGAACGCCAGAAGGTCGGTCTCGCGCTCGATATTGTCGAGTTCCTGGTACAGAGCGATGCGCTCGCTCTCGTTGGGAACATAAGACGCGGGTAACAAGAGTTCCATATCGCTTTCGATGACACAGTCGGCAACAAACTCGGCTTCGGGCTCTCCACCCTCGGTTGCCGAACCGCCGGCCGTGAGCACATCGGCAAACTCCTCGTTGCGAAGCTCGGTGACAGCCTCTTTAAGGATGCGCTGGTAAGCTTCGTAGCCAAGGTCGGCAATAAATCCGCTCTGCTCGGCGCCGAGCAGATTGCCGGCACCGCGTATATCGAGGTCCTGCATGGCAATGTGGATGCCGCTGCCCAGGTCGCTGAAACTCTCGATAGCCTGAAGTCGGCGGCGGGCGATAGGAGTCAAGGGCACACCGGGCGGAACCATGAGATAGCAGAACGCCTTGCGCGACGACCTGCCCACGCGGCCACGCAGCTGGTGAAGCTCGCTAAGGCCGAAACAATGGGCATTATTCACTATTATAGTATTGACATTGGGCATGTCGATACCACTTTCTATAATAGTAGTGGCCAGCAGGACGTCATAATCATGGTTGGCAAAGTCGATGATAGCCTGCTCGAGTCGTTCGGGGGGCATCTGGCCGTGAGCCACGAGAGTACGGGCATCGGGGATGACGCGTCGCACCATAGCCTCGAGGTCATAGAGCTGCTCGATACGGTTGTTAATGATGAACACCTGGCCGTTGCGCGACATCTCGAAGTTGACAGCCTCGGCGAGGATATCGTCGGTGAGCGTATTGACGGAGGTGAGGATAGGATAACGGTTGGCAGGGGGCGTGGTGATAGCCGAGAGGTCGCGAGCACCCATAAGCGAGAACTGCAACGTGCGCGGGATAGGGGTCGCACTCATCGTGAGAGTATCGACATTGACTTTCATCTGCTTGAGACGCTCCTTGACGGCTACGCCAAATTTCTGCTCCTCGTCGACAACGAGCAGTCCGAGATCCTTGAAGTGCACATCCTTGCCGATGATACGGTGTGTACCGATGAGAATATCGATTTTTCCCTCGGCAAGCTGCGACAGAATCTCGCGCGCCTGCTTGGCCGTACGTGCTCGCGAGAGATACTCGATCTTCACCGGGAAGCCCTTGAGACGGTCGCGGAATGTGTTATAGTGCTGATAAGCCAGCACCGTCGTGGGCACCAGGACAGCCACCTGCTTGCCGTCGGTAGCAGCCTTGAAGGCGGCGCGTATCGCAACCTCGGTTTTTCCGAAGCCAACGTCGCCACACACCAGGCGGTCCATGGGCCGGGGGGACTCCATGTCGGCCTTCACGGCCTGGGTAGCCGTGAGCTGGTCGGGGGTATCCTCATATATAAA
Organism: uncultured Muribaculaceae bacterium; assembly: GCA_947386115.1. Classification (GTDB taxonomy): domain Bacteria; phylum Bacteroidota; class Bacteroidia; order Bacteroidales; family Muribaculaceae; genus JAAVFS01. The sequence goes on along the minus strand of CANDNO010000133.1, from coordinate 1,706 downwards.
TGAAGCCTCAAGTTCCTGCTGCATGTACGAATCGGGCGAGAACTGATATCCCTGCTCCTCCTTGCGGGCAGCATACAGTTTAATCAGATCGCGGGCAATATCCTTGAGCTTGGCCTTTGTCTTTTCCTTGACACGCGACCATGCGCCCGACCCTATCTTGTTAATCTTGGGTTCGACGCCCTCCTTGCCGCGATACTTCGAAAGCTTGTGAAGCGCGTGAATCGACACAAAGATGATATCATTATTCTTATATATGAGTTTGATCATCTCCTGCACGCGGCCGTTGACGTCGGTGCGCACGAGACCGCCAAACTTGCCCACACCGTGATCGATGTGCACGATGTAGTCGCCCGGCTCGATAGCCTGCAGCTCCTTGAGCGAGAGTGCCAGCTTACCCGAGCGCGCACGGTCGCTCTTGAGACTATATTTGTGGAAACGGTCAAAAATCTGGTGGTCGGTGAACACGCAGCGGTGTGTCACATGGTCAACAAAGCCCTCGTGGAGGGTACCGTTGACAGGCGTAAAAGGCAGCTCGTCGCCACGGTCGGCAAAGATTGCCCGCAGGCGGTCGATCTGCTTGCTGCTGTCGCTTAATATATATATAGTATAGCCGTCGCCAAGGAAAGTCTTGAACGAGTCGGCAATAAGATCAAAATTCTTGTGATAAATACCCTGGGGCGAGCACTGCATGTCGACCCTGTCGGCAACATCGCCCGCAGTGGGCACATTGTTGGAGGCTGTAAAGAAGATACGCTTGAATCCAACGAGCCGGCGAGCAAAATCATCGGCATCGATGACAGCCGCCATGGCATGCACATCGCCGTCGCCGGCAATGGCGGCGCTCTGCGAGAACCCCTCGGCGGCCACCGCTTTGATACGCTCCACGGTATAAGCCTGGTCGCGCATCGCAATGACGGTCGACTCGGGCACGAATTCAAGAAGCGATACTCCCTTTTTGCCGATACTCGACTGCACGTCGGCCGCAATCGTCACCTCGTCGACGCGACGGTCGCTGAGCTGCGTCTCGATATTGAACGTACGAATCGATTCTATCTCGTCACCGAAGAAATCTATACGATAAGGCCACTCGAAAGCGTAACCGAAGATATCGAGAATAGAGCCGCGCATGGCCCACTGGCCGGGCTCGTAGACATAGTCGACCTGCACGAAGCCATTCTCGCGGAGCCAGTGCTGCAACTCGACAGCATCGCGGGTCTCACCCACGCGTAGAGTCACAGTGTGGCCGGCAAGATCCTCGCGCGACGCAACCTGCTCGGCCAGAGCCTCGGGATAGGTCACGACAAACCGCACCTTGCGGTCGTCCCAGCGGCTCAGTGCCTCGGTGCGCAGAATCTGCGACGGGGCATCGACCTGACCATACTTTATCGAGCGCTTGTAGCCAGAGGGGAACATGAGCACAGCGTCGTCGCCAAGCAGTCGAGTGAGGTCGTGATACAGATAGCCGGCATCGTCGAGCGAATCGCCCACCACGAGCACCGGCTCCTGACGTTTGATTGACGAGAGCAACATCGCAGCCGCCGAACCGGCTATATTATAGAATGTAACAGGCTGTCGGCGACGCATGTCGAGCGCACGTGATAGCGCATCGCGACGCGAGCCGTCGATAAAAAGACTATGCAGTTCGTTGATTTGGGTCAATGTAAAAAAGCGGTTGTTAAAATATGGGCAAAGATAGCTAACTTTGC
>CANDNO010000132.1 GCA_947386115.1 uncultured Muribaculaceae bacterium | reverse complement strand
AAACATTAATAAATATCGTAACCGCAATACCGGCGCAACCGATTCACCCATTTTTGAGAAACGAGCCGACAAGCTATTCCTTGAACGACTCGACAAAACGATTGCCGAGAATATGAGCGACCCCGATTTTGACGTAAACAAGCTTGCCGACATGCTCAAGATGAATCGTGGACGCCTGTATCAGCGATTAAAGACACTAAAAAACCTTACCCCCGTCGAGTACATCAGGGAGGTAAGGCTTATGAAAGCTGCGATACTGCTTAGCAACAAGGATATCACAGTAAAAGAAGTGCGTTACGCAGTAGGGATGCCAGACACCACAAACTTTAACAAACGATTTAAAGAACGCTTCGGGACGACACCTACCGAGTACAGGTAGCTACTTGAAATCCTCAAATTTAGATTCAAGCACCGAAGCCTGCTGAACACCGACTGCGCGCCATACAGGCTCGCCGTTCTTGAACATTATTAAAGTAGGCACCGACTGTACGCGGTAGCGTGCAGCCAGCTCCTCGTTACGGTCGATATCGACCTTGATTATAGTGCCGGCATCGCCTATTTTATCTTTTACTTGCTCGAGGATAGGAGCCTGCATGCGGCAAGGACCGCACCAAGTGGCAAAAAAGTCGACCAGCGTAGGGGTCGCGCTTTTGATTATTTCGTCAAAATTGTTCATAACACAAATTTTAAATTGATTCACTACACATCTAACAACCACCCCAACCCGTTTGTTTGCCAGCGTGACATCAGACTACCTTGATTGGTTAGTGGGCTTGGAGCCAGTTGGTGGCGACGCCGAGGCCTACTTCGAGGCGGACGCGGCCTGAGTAGGCGCTCTCCATCAGTTGGGTGACGATCTGCTTGACGCGCTCGAGTTCGGCCGGCTTGACGTTGAAGACGAGTTCGTCGTGAACCTGGATGATCATGCGCGATTCAAGACCTTCGCGCTCGAAGGCTCGGTAGATGTTGATCATCGCTATCTTGATTATATCGGCTGCCGATCCCTGAAGGGGGGCGTTGACGGCGTTGCGCTCGGCATAACCGCGCACTACGGCGTTGCGTGAGTTTATGTCGGGCAGCATGCGCTTGCGTCCCATGACGGTGGTAACGTAACCGCGTTCGCGGGCTTGCGCTATGGCGCTGTCGATGTATTCCCTGATGTGGGGATACGAGGCAAAATATCCGTCGATGAGTTTCTTGGCTTCGGCACGTGGTATGCCCAGGCGCTCGCTGAGTCCGAACGCCGAGATTCCGTATATGATACCGAAATTGGCGGTCTTGGCATGGCGGCGCTCGTCGTCGGTCACCTCGTCGAGCGTCTTGTGGTATATTTTGGCGGCTGTGGCTCGGTGAATATCGGCCCCGGTGGCGAAAGCCTCGACCATATCTGGGTCGTTGCTCAACTCGGCCATCAGTCGCAGTTCAATCTGTGAGTAATCGGCCGAGAGCATGAGGTCGCCGGGATCGGGGATGAAGGCACGGCGTATCTCGCGGCCATCGTCGGTGCGCACGGGGATATTCTGCAGGTTGGGGTTGGCCGATGACAGTCGGCCGGTGGCAGTAACCGTCTGGTTATAGGTTGTATGAATCTTGCCGGTGGTCTTGTTGATGAGCTCGGGGAGCGCATTAATATACGTCGCAAGAAGTTTGCGCAGGCCGCGAATCTGGAGGATAAGACCTACGATGGGATGGGCCGTGCGGTATTTCTCAAGAATTTCCTCGGTTGTTGAATAGAAGCCTCGCTTGGTGCGCTTGGCCTTGGTGTCGATCTGCAGTTTATCAAACAGCACTTCACCCACCTGCATGGGTGAGCCGATATTGAACGGCTCGCCTGCCATCTCGTAGACACGATATTCCAGATCGTTGACACGCTCGGTGAGGTCGCGCGACATGTTGCAAAGCTCGGCAGTATCGATGCGCACGCCGGTCCATTCCATCTCGGCAAGGACTTTGACCATGGGCAACTCGATGTCATTATACAACGACTCGAGATGCTGGGCGCGGAGCTGATCATAAAGCAGTGAATACAATTTAAGAGGCAGAGAAGCCCGCTCGCCCGAAGCATCGGGTGTCAAGGCAGCCGAATCCTTACTCTTGGTGCGCGGCTCTACTCCATAATCAACGGTAGCGTATCCAAGATACTGCATCGAAAGGTCGCTGAGGCGGTGGCGCATCTCGGGCTCGAGCAGATAATGAGCCACGGCGGTGTCATGATATGGCGACGTGATGATTATTCCGCAACGCTTGAGCAGCAGATAGTCACGCTTGACATCGTGACTCACCACGGTTGTGGCCGGGCCGGTAAAGAGAGGCTCGAGTATCGACAGAATCTCGCCACGACCGGCATCATCGGCTGCCAGAGGTATATAGAATGTACCTGCTTCGGCGGAGAGAGCGAGTCCATGCAACGTTGCGCTCATAGGCTCGTTGCCATCGGCATTGACATACAATCCGACAACCTGCCCGGCCATTTTCTCAACAATCCCTCCTACAGCAGCAGGAGTATCAATGATTTCGACACTGACTTTCTCGACTGTCGCAGGCACGGGTGCCGATGTTGACTCTTCGGGCATATCGAAAAGCGAGCCCATCGACGGCCCCTGAGACGCCGGTACCGACTCGGATTGCTGCACAGGCGCAGACAGGCGGTTAAGGAAAGTCTTAAACTCCAGTTCTATATATATTTCGCGCAAGGCGGCGATGTTCTCGGGACTACGCCGTAGCGAATCGATATCAATGTCGACAGGAACGTCGGTCTTGATTGTGGCAAGGAACTTTGAGAAGCGTATCTGCTCGGCATTGTCGATGACTTTGCGTTGAAGGGCGCCTTTGAGCGAAGCTGTGTTCTCGAGCAGATTCTCGACCGAGCCCCACTCGGAGATGAGTTTGGCGGCCGTCTTCTCTCCCACCCCGGGACAGCCCGGAATATTATCGCTGGCATCACCCTCGAGAGCAAGCAGATCGATAACCTGCGACGGAGACTGAATGCCGTAGCGCTCACACACCTCCTTTGGCCCCCTAATCTCGAAACCTTGCCCCTTCAGTGCAGGGCGATACATGAATACATGGTCGGTTACGAGTTGGCCGTAATCCTTGTCGGGGGTCATCATATAGGTGGTGTAACCGAGAGCCTCGGCACGGTGAGCGAGTGTACCTATCACATCGTCGGCCTCGTAACGTTCAACCTCGATAACCGGAATGTTATAGGCTTCGATAATACGCTTGATATATGGAACCGACAGGGTAATATCCTCGGGCTGAGCCTCACGCTGAGCCTTATACTCGGGATAGACCTCGTGGCGAAATGTCACGCCGTGAGGCGGGTCGAAGCACACGGCGATATGGCTCGGATTCTCTTTGCGCAAAATCTCGTCGAGAGTATTGCAAAAGCCGAAGATAGCCGAAGTATTCAGCCCCTTGGAAGTCACGCGGGGAGCACGTATGAGAGCATAATAAGCCCTATATATGAGAGCGTATGCGTCAAGGAGAAATAGTTTCTTGTCGTCCATATATCAATAAAATCAAATATGTAACAAAAGTAATGAATTTATTTGATATCGAAAAACAGGGAGCCTGTTTCTAATAGGAGCGCTTGAGGCGGGGAGGGTGCAGGTTCAACTGGCAAGTGCAAAATTAGCGATTTGTTTGAAGAATTCGGT
>CANDNO010000131.1 GCA_947386115.1 uncultured Muribaculaceae bacterium | reverse complement strand
AGTTCAAGGTAATCGAGTTCAACAAGGACAGCAAGCGCATCATCCTCAGCCACAGCCGCATCTTCGAAGACGAGGCTAAGGCCGAGAAGGCAGAGGCTAAGAAAGCTAAGCGCGCAAGCAAGCGCACCGAGGAGGCTCCTATGCTCTCGACCCCCGTTGAGAAAACAACTCTCGGCGACATCGAGGCTCTCGCAGCCCTCAAGGAGCAGCTCTCTAAGAACTAATTCCAACTCCACACAAATATGCAGCGGGCGACCCCACCGGGCCGCCCGCTCTATTTTTCCGGGCCAAGACGCCGCCGCGGTGCCCGGTGTCTGCGACCCCTGAGGGGACGAACAGCCATGATGTACAGTCCTTCCGGGACAGTGAATGTGAGCATCTCGCTCGCCACGGGAGACGAGCGCCCCCCTACGCCCCCAACCGAGTCCACGCCGAATACCCCGCAGCTCGACCCCCGGACCTCGTACCTTGGACCCTCCCGGGGTTTACGCGGCACGCCGCGTCCCTGCGACCAGCGAACCGCGCGCCTCGTACCTCGAACCTGGCGCCCCGAACCTCGCACCTTGGACCTGCCCGGGGTTACACAGCACGCCGCGTCCCAATGACCAGCTGACCCCGCGCCCCGAACCCCGGGCCTCGGACCTTGTACCTTGAACCTCGGACCTTAAAGAGCCTTGTGCCTCGAACCTAATCTTAGGTATTGCGGATTTGAAAATATTTTATTATCTTTGCGCGATTTACGACGATTATAAACAAAATATACTTTATGAACCCAATCAAAAAAACCATCACTCTGCCCGACGGTCGTGAAATCACTCTCGAGACCGGCAAACTGGCAAAGCAAGCTGATGGAGCTGTAGAACTGCGCATGGGTGGTACCATGTTGCTCGCTACCGTAGTTTCGGCCAAGGAGGCCGGTGAGGGAGTCGACTTTATGCCCCTCCAGGTAGAGTACAAAGAGAAATTCTCTTCAGCCGGACGTTTCCCCGGCGGTTTCCTCAAACGTGAAGGCCGCGCAAGCGACTACGAGGTGCTCACCGCACGTCTCGTTGACCGCGTACTTCGTCCGCTGTTCCCCGATAACTATCACGCTGACACTTTTGTCAACATCATCATGTTCTCGTCTGACGGACAGGACATGCCCGACGCTCTCGCCGGCCTCGCAGCATCGGCTGCCATCGCCGTGAGCGACATCCCCTTCAACGGACCCATCTCGGAGGTGCGCGTTGCACGCATCGACGGTGAGTTTGTAATCAACCCCACTTTCGAGCAGCTCGAGCGTGCCGACATGGAGCTCATGGTAGGCGCCACCTACGACAACATCATGATGGTCGAGGGCGAGATGAACGAAGTTTCGGAAGCCGACCTCCTCAACGCCCTCAAGGCAGCCCACGCTGCCATCAAGGAACAGTGCAAGGCCCAGATGGAGCTTGCCGAGGCTGTAGGTTCGACCGTTAAGCGCGAATACTGCCACGAGGTGAACGACGAGGCCCTCCGCCAGGACGTTCACGACAAGTGCTACGACAAAGCATACGCTATCGCCAAGGCCGGCTCGGCCGACAAACACTGGCGCCAGGACTCGTTCGACGCCATCTGCCAGGAATACATCGACTCACTCCCCGAGGAGGAGCGCGATGAGAAGACTCCTCTCGTAAAGCGTTACTACCACGACGTCGAGAAAGAGGCCGTGCGCCGCTGCATCCTCGACGAGGGCATGCGTCTCGACGGCCGTAAGACCACTGAGATTCGCCCCATCTGGTGTGAGGTCGACTACATCCCCGGCCCTCACGGATCGGCCGTATTTACCCGTGGCGAGACCCAGTCGCTCTCGACCGTTACCCTCGGTACCAAACTCGACGAGAAGATCCTTGACGACGTTCTCAACCAGGGCAAGGAGCGCTTCCTCCTGCACTACAACTTTCCTCCCTTCTCTACCGGCGAGGCTAAGGCACAGCGTGGCGTAGGCCGCCGCGAGATAGGCCACGGCAACCTGGCCCACCGCGCCCTCAAGCGCATGTTCCCCGACGATTTCCCCTACGTTTGCCGCGTAGTGAGCGATATCCTCGAGAGCAACGGCTCGTCGTCGATGGCAACAGTATGTGCCGGCACTCTGGCACTTCTCGATGCCGGCGTGAAGATGAAACGCCCCGTGAGCGGTATCGCCATGGGTCTTATCACCGACACCGCCAGCGACAAGTATGCCATCCTCTCTGATATTCTCGGCGACGAGGACCACCTCGGCGACATGGACTTCAAGGTAACCGGCACACGCGACGGTATCACCGCCACCCAGATGGACATAAAGTGTGACGGCCTCTCTTACGAGATTCTCGAGCGCGCCCTCAACCAGGCACGCGACGGCCGCCTCCACATACTCGACATCATCGAGCAGACCATCCCCGCTCCTCGCGAGGACTACAAGCCCCACGTGCCCCGCATCGTCACCATGCTCATACCCAAGGAGCTTATCGGCGCCGTAATAGGCCCGGGCGGAAAGGTTATCCAGGGCATCCAGGAGGCCAGCGGCGCTACCGTATCGATCGACGAGATCGAGGACGGCGGCTACATCGAAGTAGCAGCAGCCAACAAGGCTTCTATCGACAAGGCTCTCGAGATGATCAACGCCATCGTGCAGCTCCCCGAGGAAGGCAAGACCTACACCGGCAAGGTTCGTTCGATTCTCGACTTCGGCGCTTTCGTAGAGTTCATGCCCAACCGTGACGGCCTGCTCCACATCAGCGAGATCTCATGGGATCGCCTCGAGAACATGGAGGCATCAGGTCTCAAAGAGGGTGACACCGTAGAGGTGAAACTCATCGAGATCGACAAGAAGACCGGCAAGTACCGCCTGTCGATGCGCGCCCTCCAGCCCAAACCCGAAGGCTACGTAGAGCCCCAGCGTCGCGAGCGCAGCGAGCGTCCCAGCCGTGATGGCGACCGCCCCCGTCGCGACAACAACGGCGACCGTCGTCCCCGCCGCGAAGGCGGTGAGCGTCGCGAGCGCCGCAACGAAGAGTAAGTCACACCAACAACCAACCCAATAACCAAGCCGCGGCTTCACACCCCCAACCCAGTGAGCCGCGGCTTGTTGCATTCCCCTCCACCAGTACCGGCCCCTCGTTTCTATATACGGGGCAGCCTGGAATCCGGTGAATAGAATTTTGCCAAGGAGAACTGCGTAAGCCTTAAAGAATCGTAACATTTTAATATAATATATGTATTATCGGGCAGCGTAGCTGCCTTTACGGCGGCGTTAGCCGTCGATCAATGTTAGCCACATGTCGGGCGCGGCGTAGCTGTGCCCGGCTTGTGATATATATCTGTTAATCTGCAATTTGGCCGCATAGCGGTCATTCTGTTGTGGAAGCAGAACAGAGGCGCAGCTACGCAGCGCTGAATGCTGTTAAATATCCGGGACCACAAGCTACGAGCAGCTACGCCGCTCTTGCATGTGGCTAACACTAAGCGACGGCTAACGCTGCCGCCAAGGCACCTACGGCGCCATCTCGATACACCAACTTTCGGCTTGATCCGAATCCTTAAGTCGTTAGCGTGCCCGTGGAATTAACATGAAACCCCATACGCATGCAAAGCAGTCGCTCTGCGTTTTTTATATTAACCTAAAGTCAAAGTCGAAACGCAATTTACACCTGCACAGCTTCATATTTTTTG
>CANDNO010000130.1 GCA_947386115.1 uncultured Muribaculaceae bacterium | reverse complement strand
AACACGAAAGTAGGAGATAAACACCCTATGATTAGTGTTTACCTCCTACTCGATTGGCTGTGCTAATCGGTTGAATATCAGAGAAACATGCCAAAGGTATGTTCCTGCAATTGTGGGATGATCACGGCCCGAGATTCCCACTGCGATAAAGTGATCGTTCCGCTTAATTACAAAATAGGGAAGATTTTCGGTGCGGGCTACTACTCTATTGCTAAAAGCCATTCAGAGGCTTTTACTATATTTATTTTCTTGTCACCGATTGTTTCGACACGAGGTGTTCCTTCCATAATAATAAGCGTGAGATTATCGCATCCTAATGCCTCAGAACCCTTTACGAGCCCCATAAGCTCGCGATTATAAAGTTTTGTCGAGGGGTTTGAGAAATCGTAGGTGACTTGTATGAGCTCGGAGATGTGATTGCTTTTAACCACAACAAAGTCTACTTCATAACTCTTGTTCTTCTTAAGATAGAACACTTGGTCTGACTCGGGATTGATGCGTCGCATAATTTCAAGAGCCACTACGTTTTCTAATCGCCATCCCAGGCCGGTCGATCCAAAGGCATAGTCATGGTTTGACATAAATGCCACATCGATGGCATAGTATTTCCTTATTTTTTGTCGGTCAAGATTTTTGTATGAAAATATCGGAACTTCTCTTATGAGGTAGGACTCTTTTAAATATTTGAGATAGTTGTTGATAGTAGGGTGTGTCATCTCGATCTTTTTTGCGAGTTCGTTAGTCTGTACCTCTTGCCCTACGATATCCAGTACATGATTTGCGAGTTTTCTTATGCCCTCTACATTGCGTATGTTATGACGCTTGCATATATCTTTTGTTATTATAGACTCTACCAGGCTTTTTATGTAGGATGAGTATTCGTGTTCATATACGATCTCAGGCATTCCACCTTTTATAAGATATTCATCGAGGGCTTTTTGCCTTAACCCTATCGAGAGTGTCGTACCATGTTCTGTGTCGATGCCGAGCATGTTGCAGTATTCTTTAAATGAGAATGGAAAATTCTCAATCTGGTGATATCGGCCCGTGAGGTGTGTTGCCAATTCTACGCTCAGTAGATTGGCATTGCTTCCGGTTATAACAAGCCTTTTACCCTGCCTGAGAAGACGATTGACAAACAGTGGCCAAACATCCTTTACATTCTGGATTTCGTCAAAGAAGAAGTATTCAACAGGCCCATGCAGTCGATAAAGCGTTTCAATAATCTCGTTAAGTTGCTCGGGCTTAAGGTCTATAAAATTCTCATCGTCGAAATTGACATAGCCAAATTTGATACCACTCTCAAGAAGTACCTTTTGGCAAATAGTGGATTTTCCACTTCTCCTCACTCCAATAATTATCTGGGCCAACTTGCTATTTAGGTTGATATGTTGCTCTTCAATGCGGGGAACGAGGGCATTGAGATCAAGATTCTCGAGCTCTACGCGTTGGTCTGATAGTATTCTTTTGAAATCCATGTGTTTATGTTTTTGACAAAGATATATATTTTTTCGCTATTTACAAAATAGGGAAACTTTTTGGTGTTGCTAATTACAAAATAGGGAAAACTTCTGGTGTCGCTAATTACAAAATAGGGAAGATTTTTGGTGCTGCTAATTACAAAATAGGGAAAGTTTTTGTGGAACGGGGGGATAAAACGAATGCAGGGATTGGGTTTTGGTACCTGATCCCTGCATTGGGTTATTTGTGGCTCTGCTTATCGGCGTAGGACGGAGAGGGCGGCGGCGTAGTCGGGCTCGTGGGTGATTTCGTCGACGAGTTCGCGGTAGATTATCTTGCCGTCGCGGTCGATGATGATGACGGCGCGGGCCAACAGGCCTTTGAGGGGGCCGTCGGCCATCTTCAGGCCGTAGTTGCGTGTGAAGTCTTCCTCGCGGAATGCCGAGGCGGGCGTGACGTTCTCAATGCTGTTGGCCGTGCAGAATCGCCCGGCGGCAAAGGGGAGGTCCATCGATACAGCCAGCACGACGGTGTCGGGGAGCGATGCTGCTTCCTTGTTGAAGCGGCGCACCGAGGTGGCGCACACATCGGTATCGATACTTGGAAATATGTTGAGCACTACGCGTTTGCCGGCATAGGTCTTTTCGGTGATTTCGGCCAGTCCGGGGGTGACGAGTGTGAATGCGGGGGCCTGTGTGCCCACGGCGGGCATATCGCCTGTTGTATGGCACTCTGTGCCTTTAAAGAATACTGTTTCCATAGAAGTAATTTGTACGGACGCGGCGTGCCGCGTGGAAATTGTTAGTTTTTAGTTAATAGTTCGGATGGTTAAAAATTCAAAGTTGCTGTCTGTATAACAACGTTGGTGAGGTCTTTGTTGTAGCCGAGGTTGACATCTTTCACGTGGCCGTCGCGCCCTACGTAGATGAGGGTAGGGAAGATGCCGGCTCCGCAGTCGCGTGCGAGCGTGCGGGCTCCGGTGAGTAGTGTCTCGCCCGGCAGGCAGCGTCCGGCTATTTCGGTGGCGCGCTCGGTGTCGTTGGTGACGAACGCTATGATGATGTCAAATTGGGCGGGCGATTTTGCCGAGGCGTCTCTCACGGCCTGCAGTGTGGCCGGGGTGTTGGCTCCGCTGTCGTCGACGAGCGCTATCACCACGGGGCTGTTGAACGTGTCACCGCGATGGTAGGCGTAGCGTTCACCTGCCGGGGTGGGGGCGGTGAATGTGGGGAGCTGTGTGCCTGGCAGGTTCTCGATGCGGAAGTTGCTCTCGCGATATTTCTCGAACACCTCGGGGTATAGTGCCATGAGGTCCTCCTCGCTGTCGATGGTGAACGGGCGGATGCCGTTGTCGTCGTAGCGTATCGAGACCGACTGCTCGCTTATGGCACCGGGGTTGTTCTCCAGTTCAATGGCGAGCGGCATGAGGGTGGCGGGGTCGAGAATGTAGGTAGCCTCTTTGCTCACATAGCCGTGGTACATGAGCTTGCCGTCGATTACGGCCACTTTACGGCCATTATACAGCGTGTCGGGGGCGAATGTGTACACGAAGTTGCTGTCGGCCACGAGGCGGCCCAGTTCGCGTCCCAGAAACTGTGGCAACACATCGACAAACTGGGCGTTGCACTGTACGCCGCCATTGCCCATTATGAACGGAATCGAGTCCCACGACATGTGGTATTCCTGCAGGCGGTTGTCGCGATAGCGGTAATGCGCTCCGTCGAGGTAGGCGGCGAATCCTTTGCCCTGGTCTTCGCGTCCCGGAATCCACTCGATGAGGTAGCGGCATGGCGAGAGTGTGTCGCCGGGCACTACGGTCGATTGCAGCGTGATATCGTAGGTCACGGGATCCTCGGCCTGGGGCAGAAGCACTGAGTATGATACCCGGCCGCAGTAGTCGGTGAGGCCGGTTAGATGGTCGATATATGTGTTGGGTGATGCCGGATTTTCAGCCATGGCGAGCACGGGCGAGGCAATGGCAAGGCTTAGCAGCAGATTGAGTAGTGATTTCATTGTGATGAACTGTTTATGTTAAGAACAGCTAAAACATCACTTTTGTTTAAGGTGCGGATACAAAATAAGCGGGTTGTCTCACGACAACCCGCTTACATAAACCTTTATCTTAATCTAATACTATGAAAAACACACATGCAAAGGAACGCATTTTTCCTGTTTTCGTCATGCGTTACCCAAATCGCGGGTGACCCAGTTTTCGAC
>CANDNO010000129.1 GCA_947386115.1 uncultured Muribaculaceae bacterium | reverse complement strand
GCCTCGGCACGGAAACCAGAATGTCACGCAGACGGTCAAGCATGGCATTCGTGCGACCGATATTCTCAATCCGGCGGCGGTAATTATCGAAATCGTTATATACCACGGTAGCGTCCGGGCGTTGCCGTTTGGTTATATGGGACAGCAGCCCGGAGCCTCCGAACAGGTCCACAAACACCTTCGCATCCCTAACCTCGCCAAGGACCTTGATATATTCTTTGGCGAACATGCGCTTCTGGCCGACGAACGGCAGGGGCGCAGATAAATATTCCTTTTTCATCCTGTTTTTTTGTTTTTCGGTTGCAAAGGTCGCGATAATTGGGATAACAAAGCAGCGGGCTCGCAGTTACACTACTGCAAATACGCTGCATTGGAACGGTGTTATAATGCCGTTCGTCACACGTTCAAATCAAACTTGACACCCTCTTCTCCGGCAAGCAACCGGCGCGTGCGCTCCTCGTTACTTTCGTAGATGTGCACATTGCCCATATTGAGTGTTATGGACTTCAATGGCAGGTCTATCTGACGCGACATCAGATATAGGTGATAGAGATCGGAGGGCAGTCCCAAATTGGCGTCTGAACTGCGCTGGTAGGCAGATACCACCAATTCGCCTCCCTCGATCTGGAACTGAACCAGACTAAGGCACGAGGCTTGGTTGCTTTCCGCATCCGTCAATCCGAGGAACAGCACATAATTCTTACTGTTGCGCTTCTCCCGGTTTATTTTGGCGATAAGGGGAGGCAGCTTAGACAAGTAAGTAGGATAACTGTTGACAAGCATCTGACCGCAATAGTCCAACCAGTTTATACCCGCTTCCCGGTAACGTTCCACCGACCGTTCGCCCCTCATGAAGAGCGACAGTTCAGTCTTGAGCTTTTTACACGCTATGCTGTGGGTCTCGAATATGTCGAGCAGATCACCCGGAACAAGCGCAAGACTCTGATTGAGCAAATAGATTATGCTCCCCTTCTTATTCTCCTGACGCTTGCCGTCTATGAGAATTTTATTCAGAATGTGGTGATATTTGTTCATATACGCTATGGTGTTATGAGTTATGACGCAAATATACCGCATCTAAAGCCGTTTTAACGCCCGGGAAGTGTTATCATACTACACGGGGTATGCAGTCGTTCTGGAAGCGTTTAATCAGCGAATATACCTTGCGCTCGCTTACGGCATACTTCTCGGCAAGCAACACGACAATATAGGAAACCTTCTCGCCATCGGCAAGCATACGAGAATAATCGGCATACAGGTCGATATAGCGAGTATCCTCAAGCCTCACTCCGGATGTATAGAGCCGGTTTAACAGCTCCCGGTGGAAATTTAATATCTCAAATATCTTCATTCATCATTTTTATTTGTATTTTTGTAATATCTGACCACATACAATGAATACGCCATAACGCAGCAGAGGCTATTTTGCCCCCGGCTGTGCGTTGTGGCGCATTTTATGTTAGTATGTGGTCAGATACTACTAACAGGCCGGGGGCTTTTATTATGCCCGCCCCCGAACAAAGACAATCCTACTCTACACGGGATATTATAATCGTATTATAATCGTATTATAATACTCCGGATTAAAGCCTCTCATTTCGCCCCCTCCTTTCCGGCGGCCTCTTTCGCTGGCGCCTCCATAAGCAGCCTCTGAAGCATCACCATCTGGTCGCCCGAGAAGTCGTTGCAGTCGATAAGGGTGTTGTAGGCCTCGGTACTCCACGGATCCATATCCACCTCAACGACGGCTTCGCGGTGTTTTTTCATCCCATCGGCCACCTCGCGCTCATGCTTCGTGATCGTGTCGTTGATACGGTTAAACTCCTCCGGCGTCACTTTGGCGTTGGCCCGTACCTTTTCCATGATCGCGTCGTAGCCTTCGGGCTTAATCTTGTCGCGCAGGGTCTTTTCCCGGTCGGCCAACTCCTCCGCCACGGCCTTTGTGGCAATGATTGCGGCCACGAGTTTGAGCTTTGCGGCCAGATCGCCCTTTGTCATTTTTGCAGGGGACAGCATGTTATACAGTGCGGCTGCATCCGCTTTCTTCATTTTCTTCATCTCTTTATTGTTTTGATTGGTTAAAAACTTGATTGGTTGATTAAGCCTCCTGCGTCTCCTCTGGCGCCTCGGTGAAGGCATCGATAAAGTTGCAGATGTCTGCGGTGGCATTGCGTACCAGGGTGGTGTTGATTGTGCCGGGATAGGTGATGGTCGGCACCATGCTGCCGCCCATGCCGCCGTCATGGGCCGGAACCGAGAATGTAGCCAGCACCACATCGCCGCCGATGGGGCGCACATAGCCCTCGTTGATGGCGGGCACGCTGGAGTCGGCCGAGAGGGTGACGCGGGCCGATACGTCGTAGCTGCGGCCCTCGTCGCCTGAGTTGTCATAGTAACTGGTCTGCGATACCTTGCAGATAAGATTGATTTTTGACATGATTGTTTTGGTTTTATATGGGTTAATAATATTGTTATGGTCGAATGGTGCTGCCGCCGTAGGAGAGAGAGGTCACGCCGCTGTTACACGGCCTGGACGGACTGAGGGACGATGTGACGCTCCAGCGCAGCGTAAATACCGCGGACTGGGGAATGAGCAGCAGCGAGCACCGGACATCGAACGACATCAGAATCATCAGCCCCGGATAGTAGGAGTAGCTGCCGCTGATGGAACCTACAGGCTCGTTGTTGCTGTCGTAAAATGTACCGTCGAGAGTATATGTGGCATTCTCCGCGGGGTCGGCCCACGCTGAGTTGAGCGATATGACTATATTGCCTAAGGTCGAGCTGGTGCGCCATACGCCGCCGGTGATGTCAAGGCCCTTTGTGATAAGGTTGCGCAGCTGTATGGTCTTCGCCACGGCCTCGGGGCACGCATAGCCCGTGTTCATCACAATGAGGCTGTCCACCTGCCGCCACTCGCGGAAATCCGGGTCACCGGCCACGCCGCCGTTGCCTACGTCTATCGAGCGCTGGAAAAACACCGTCACGGTCATGCTCTTGCCTTCGGCCGCTCCGGGCAGACCGCCGCACAGCAGCGCCCATTGCCTCGCCCAAGTGTTGTTGTGATAAAAGGTGGTGTAACCCTGATACTTGCGGTCGTTGTTGTCGAGATTGAGCAGATCGTAGTGCATGTTCCACAGCGCGCGCACATACTTTTTGTTATCGAGGGTCACGAGCACGCACGGGTAAAAGTTTTTAAAGTCGGCGCCTGAGGTTGTCATCGACGCTATCACGTCCGATAGGTTTACGCCCGTGGTGTTATACTCATCGTAGATAATCTCCACCGTGCCATACTGGTAGTTTACGTCAAGGTGTATCACCTCAGGCAGCGTACCCATGGGATTAGGCTTTGCATTGCGGTCGTAGCCGTTGAGGTCGGGCCATCGGCAGGGATCGGTCCATGGCCGTGGAGACAGGTACTCAAACGTGCACTCGTGCATAGTCTCTATCCGGCCTCCGACGTTGCCCATCTTTAGACCATAAAATATGCCGTTGGCGCGGTCGTTAATCGTGCCTACGCGCTCAAGATCCGAGAGCGTACTATATTTATCATAGCGGATAAACTTGTTTTTGGCCCACTTGTTTGTCTTGCCATGAACGTTACTGGCGAGATAGCCCACGTCGTAGCCTCCGGAGTAACGCGGCACGTCCATGTAGGCGTATGCCTCACCGGCGTTTATAGGCCCTACGAGTACATCCTTACTGTTTACCGGCATACCAGCCTCCTTTCCGCGGCGTCGAGTCGCTGTTTAAGTATTTTATTATCGTTTTTGAGCATATCGTTGTCTTTTTTGAGCTGAGACATCTCGGCCTTTAGCTGCTGCATCTCCCTCTCATGCGCCGAGAGCTGCTGCCCCATACTCTCCATGTCGCCGAGCATGCGCAGTGTCACGCATGATAGTGATTTAAGCCCTATTACCGCCGTCACTCCATAATCCATCTGCAAATAGTCATCGACGGGGC
>CANDNO010000128.1 GCA_947386115.1 uncultured Muribaculaceae bacterium | reverse complement strand
AGAATGAGTTATTCCTATCTCAAAGTTTTGCACTTCGATTTGGAATCTTCAAAATTATTGCCACAAAGTTGGTAAAAAGGCATAAAAAAAGCGTCGACAGGCGATATCGACGCTTTGAATGGCTTATAGGATGATGAATCAATCGATCTGGATAATCAGGAAATTGGAAATTTCCCAAAAGCGGTTGGCATCGGTGATGCGGAGGCTCTTCATACCCTGTGCATCGGTCTCGATGGTGTAGGAGTCGGCGGGTTGGTTGGTGAGAACCTTTGCCTTGCGGGAGTGCAGGGGCAGGAGTGTGAGTGTGCGCTTGTCGGCGCGAGTGAAGTATGAAGCCTCGAAGTCGCTTGGCATCACCTTGGTCTTGCGCAGGAAGCCGGTCTCGATGAGGTTATGCTCCTTGAGCTCGTTTTTGTTGCCGAGTGCATAGAAGCATGTCGCCAGCTCGTTGTTGAGGTCGGTGTTCTGATTTTCAACCTCTTCGCGGGCCTGATTCACAATGGCCACGGTGGAGTTGAGCGAGTCGACGTTGCGCGTGAGGGTTTCTATGTGGGTGTTGGCGTCGGCAAGAGATGTACGCAGGCCGGCTATTGTCTTGTCCTGGTCGTCAATCTGTGCGCGAAGTGTCTCGATCGACTTCTGGAGGGTTGAATTCTGGTTCTGAGATTTGCGCAGTTTGTTTTCGAGAGCGTCAAGACGGTCGCGACGTGATTGCAGCTCTTTCTGTATGGCGGCAATGTCGTCTCTGATCTGTTGGCGCTTGTCGGGGGTCTCTGAGTTCAGGCCCGACGGGGTGGCAAGGATGTTCTCAAGCTCCTTGATCTGGTTCATGCCCGCCGAAATGTCGTTCATGAGGGTCAACAGGCTGTCTTGATCGGCAACTGCCTGTGCCAGTTCGGCTTGGGTCAACTGTAATGTCTCCTCGGCTGAGGGTTGTTTTTGTTTCTCTCCGCCACAAGATGCAAGAATTGTGAGCGCGATGACTGATAGTGAAAGAGTGCGTTTCATTTTTGTTTAAATTTGTTTTGATGTACACGTGGCTCGTCGTCAGCAACATTGCCAGCTACAATGATAACGATTTCACCTCGCGGTGTGTTCATTTTAAAATGCTCAATGAGCTGTGCCAGCGTGCCGTTTATTGTTTGGTTATGAAGTTTGGAAATCTCGCGTGATACTGATGCCTGGCGGTCGCTGCCACATGCTAATGCCAATTGTTCCAGTGTTTTGAGTAGTCGGAGCGGAGACTCATAGAGGATGAAAGTGCGTGGGTCGGCCGACAGGATTTCGAGTCGTGAAGCTCGTCCTTTTTTTTGAGGAAGAAAGCCTTCGAAAACAAAACGGTCGCATGGCAGTCCCGAGTTGACCAGTGCCGGCACGAAAGCTGTAGGGCCCGGTAGCGTTTCAACCTCGACACCCGCACGGCGACATTGCCGGGAGAGCAAGAAGCCGGGATCGGAAATTCCGGGCGTGCCGGCATCCGAAACAAGGGCTATACTCTCCCCTGCTTCCAGGCGCGAAACAATAGTGTCGATGGTTTCGTGTTCGTTGTACTTATGGTGGCTCACGAGCGGTGTAGTGATATCGAACTGTTTCATCAATACTCCGCTCGTGCGGGTATCCTCGGCAAGTATCAGTGATACCTGTTTGAGTGTCTCGATAGCACGGGGCGACATATCACCGAGATTGCCCACCGGTGTTGGAACTATGTACAGTTTTCCGGCCATGTAATCAACGATAATAGTTTGATAATAATTCAACGAATGCCTTTACATCTTCATTCTCAGCGTCCCATTTGAGGTCCTCATAGAGGTATTCCTTAGCCTCGTCGAGAGATTTCATGGCCGAGAGTATATCAAGGCATTCTACATACTGCGCGTCGCTGTTGCCGAAAAGTTCGCGACGGAAACGGAACTTGTCGTTGAGATTAAACACCGACGATACCGGGCGGCGGGGAGCATGTTGCTCGGCAGGCTCGGCCGACTCATTAATTATATATGTGCGGTGGTAAATCTGTGGCTCGGGCTGTATCGGTTCGCGGGCAGGTTCCGGAGCGGGCGCCGGTTCGGGCTCAAATACAGGCTCTTGCACTGGCTGTAGCGGTTCGTCGCCAAAGAAAACCGTAGGTTCGTTTTGCTCATCGATGAAGATGGGCTGAACGGTTTCATCGACAAACGTCGGGACCTCTTCCGGCTCTTTCGATTCCTCGGGCTCAATTTGCTCTTCCGGCTCTTCGGGCACGGCTTGTTCTACGGGTTCATCAGGTTCCGGATCTTCGATAGTGTCCTCGATGTATTCGCCTATCGAGGATGGTTCGTCATCATCGACGGCAGGTTGATATTTTGCATAATCGTCAACATCCTCAACTGCGGGATCGCCAGGATTAGTGTATTCATGCTCCTGGGCAACAGGTTCTTCCGTAGCCTCATCGTTTGGCGTTTCGGTCAACGGCAAAGATCGTTCAGCGTTGTCCGGCTCCTCATCGAGCCCCTCGGTAAGTGCGAGAATGAGTTCAAGCTTTTTACGCAATATTTTGATGGCGTCGATAGGCGTCTCGTCGCGGTGGCGATGAAGTAAAAGCAGGAGGCCGTCGGCTTCAAGCAATAATTTTGAAAGTTGGTCGGGTTGAGAATTCATATTATTACCGGTCGATAAATAGTTTTGTCAATAATGATGCAAACTTACTAAAAAATTTTTAATAACCATCTTTCGATGGATTGTTTCACGGTGGATTGTTTGCACAGGGCGTTGTTGACCATGATGACTACGGCGTGGGTGGGACGGCCGTTGGTGTTGAGTTTGTAGCCGGCGTAGGCAAGGACGCCTGTCATTGAGCCGCTTTTCAGGGCCATGCGGCCTTCGAGGCGGGTTTTCTTGAGCAGTCGTTTTACTGTGCCTGTGCGTCCTACTATCGGGAAACAGGACGTGTAGTCGCGGTTGCGGGCCATCGCGGTGAGCAGTTTTGCCATACTCGCGGGGCTGATGAGGTTGGTGCGCGATAGTCCGTTCATGTCGTTCATGCGTATTTGGTCGGGCTTGATGCCGATGCCGGCTACGAATGCCGAGATTGAGTCGAGGGCGCAGTCGAGGCTTAGAGAGGGCGTGAGTGCCCGGCCTATGGCCTCGGCGTATAGATTGTCGCTCTCGGTCATCATGTGTTTGCATAGGTTGCCGAGCGTTTCGGAGCGCCGTGTGAGCAGAAGGGTTGTGTCGGCCGGGGACAACGTGCTGTCGGCTATGCTGATACCGGCAGCATAAAGATCCATGACAAAGTCATCGACAAGATATTGCAATGGCAGCTGGAGCATGAGGTCGTTTACCAGCGCTCGGTTGTTGTTGTAATTGAACTGCGACCACCCCACTCCATAGTCGGTTCCTATGTCCTCGACCATTGCTGTGGGATTGACGAATGGCTCAGATGCCTTGATGTCTACCGATCCACGTATGTGTTTTAGGCCGGTGGTAGCTATGGCGTTGCATAGTGAAGCGTCGAGCGAAGGGTCTCCGACAGCATCGACGATAAGCGACCCGTAGAGCGTGTCTTGCAGTATGGCTCCGGTATATTTTATATCGGTGTGATAAACATAATCTGCTCCCAGTGTAGATATCGCAGCTGCAGCGGTCACACACTTTAGCGTGCTCGCGGGAATGAACGACTGCGAGGCGTTGAGCGACGTGACCGTCTGCCCGTTGCTGAGATTGACTATGATATAACCTACCTGTGCGCCCGGCAGGGATTCAAGCTTCTGAGCGGCGGTGAACGGAACGACCGCCAGTATGAGTATAATTGAAAGAATATGTCGCAGTAAAGTGCTCATGAGTGTTGAAGATGGGGTTAAACCTAAACTACGTGACTGAGGAACAAGGCAAAAACGCCCGATAGATGCTATGCAAAATTAACTTTTTTCATCGACTAATCCAAACAATATCACACGAATTTCGGTTGATTCAAATGACATAATCATCAGTGCAGGTTCAACTGGCAAGTGCAAAATTAGCGATTTGTTTGAAGAATTCGGT
>CANDNO010000127.1 GCA_947386115.1 uncultured Muribaculaceae bacterium | reverse complement strand
GTCGAAAACTGGGTCACCCGCGATTTGGGTAACGCATGACGAAAACAGGAAGAACCGCATCGACCCAACGCACCTCCAATCCCATTAAAAATACCCACCCAATCGTAGGGACATGCCTTCGGCATGTTCGCTAAATATTTTAAACATCAACCAAATACGCCAACCGGTAGACAAAAAAAAGAACGGCAGCGCCGTTCCATCTATCCAGCCCCACGAATTCATTCGTGGGGTAACCCGGTCCCTCCCCCAAACAACAACCGCGGCGCGGTTGCATCTAACGAAATCTCGAGCGCCCTAAGAATGCTTCTTATGCTGATACAGCTGCCAGGTGTTGACGAGGTTGTGCCAGATGCTGTAAAATCCGCCCGCAATCGATGTCACCGGCGAGAAAAACGTATAACCCACCCAGATGGCGAGGACGGTGTTTTTTTGCCCCAGCGCCTGTCCCGCCGTGATTGTCTCGCCATAGACCGTGCCTATCTTGCGACCGGCCCAGAACTGAAACGCACAACACACAGCCGATACCGCCACAAGCCATAACTGCGTGTCGATGCTCACCGTGCTGTGCACAATGCTGCGCGTCGTGACAGCGATAGCCAGCGACAGAGCCACTGCCCACAGGTAAAACGACAGTTCCTGCATCTTGGCCAGTCGGCGGTGTAGCGGAGGAAGCATATACCTAATGAGCAATGCCGATATCAGCGGCAACAGCAACAGCGGAAATACCTTCCCGAGGATAAGCAGCGCGGCATTGACCACATCAAGGTTGGGATTGGGGTGCACCAGCGGCACGAGGGTAGGGATGAGCAGCGCCGCGAGAAGATTTATAAGAATCGTGTAGCTCGTAATCGCATTCATGTCACCCCCAAGTTTCTTGGTGATGACTGCAGCCGCCGTCGCCGTAGGGCAGATGAGCAGAATCATGGCACCCTCGAGAATTATCCTCAGCGAGCTGTGAGGCATCATGATAAGAAGCGACCCTATGCCGGCAAACAGCCCTCCCTGTATAAGCAATAACCATAGATGCCACCCCCTAAGCCTTATTTCTCGAGGATTTATCTTGCAAAATGTCAGAAAAAGCATCGAAAAAATAAGTGCAGGTTGCAAAATGTTCACGCAGTGGCCCGCAAAGAGATGGGCGGCAGGCGGCAGCGGCAGTGCCGAATAAATGAAATATCCTATAATACCCGAGAGTATCGCAACTATCAGCGTCCAGTCTTTGAGAAACTTGATGATTTTCATTTTTTACCTTTCGTTTGCGGCTGCAAAGTTACAAAAAAATAACGCACCCCCTATGCAGGAGTGCGCCATATATGAGTCTAATTCTATATAATCAGAAGTTATAGTAGAAACCAAACATCAGGTTGTTGGTGTTCAGATCGAGGCCCCAGTTCTCGGGAGCACCGTTGCGCTTGGCTGCGCTGTTGCCGCCCTGATAGCCAAGGAAGCCTACATGGGCCACAAGGCTGAATTTGTCGTTGAGGTGGAAAGCCACGCCGGGACGGAAACCGATACCGAATTCTACTGCAAAGTCACCGTCGGCACGACCCATACCCAGGTCAACGCCACCGTCGACAAAGAGGTCGACACGGTCATACTTGAAGTAAGCATAACGTATGTAAGGGTTGAGTTTGAACACGGTCTTCTCCTCGCCACCGCTCTTGCGGTATGAAATGCCTAAGCTCGAACCTATGGCAACGCGATCGCTTATGTTGTATCCCAGCTCGGGGAGGACGGTTACCTGTGTTGTCTTGAGGTTACTTGCCGACTGTGTTGTGCGACCGAATGTTACCTGACCGCCGGTGTACCAATCGGCTGCCGATGCACTCATGGCTGCTATTGCCATGACCGCCATAACTAAAAATTTCTTCATAACGTGAAAGTGTGTTTGAATTAGTTAAATTAGACAATATATAAACAACCACACTTTCATATTGTTCAGCCCCCGCGCAGGCAATGGTGTTTTTACCTCCAGCGACGGTAGGCATAGCCCAGCATCTCGTAGGCGGCACGGTCAAGCTCCTCGCGGAATTGTGGCGCCGCAATCGATATGAGCAGGCGGGCGCGGTCTATCATGTTCTTGCCGCGCAGGTTTACCGCTCCATACTCGGTCACGACCCAGTTGGTCTGGAATCGGGTAGTGACCACGCCGGCTCCCGGCGTCAGCACAGGCTTGATCTTGCACTCTCCCTTCGACGTAGTCGACAGCATCGCTATGAACGACTGTCCGCCCACGCTTCGCGACGAGCCATATACAAAGTCCTGCTGACCGCCAACGCCCGAGTAGATGCGCGTGCCTATCGAGTCGGCACAAACCTGTCCCGAGAGGTCGATTTCGAGGCACGAATTGATGGCAGCCATATTATGGTTGCGCGAGATCACAAACGGGTCGTTCACCCACGCTATGTCGCGCATGCACACCGACGGGTTGTGGTCGATAAAGTCATACAGACGTCGGGTTCCCAGCGCCAGCGATGCTATTGTGCGCCCGCGTTCGATCTGTTTCATCGAGTTGTCGACAACTCCGGCCTCGATAAGGTCTACGATACCCTCGGTGAGAGCCTCGGTGTGGATGCCCAGGTGGCGGTGGTCGCTCAAGGCGTGGAGCACAGCGTTGGGTATCGAGCCTACGCCCACCTGCAATACGGCTCCGTCTGGTATATGCTCGGCTATTGCACGGCCTATCTTGAGCTCGTTTTCCGACAACGGTATCTCGGGAGTCTCGGCCAGCGGGTCATTGACCATCACCATAGCGTCGAGACGCGACGTGTGTATCACCGAGTCACCGTAGGTAAACGGCATGAGCGGATTGATCTGCGCGATGATTATCTTTGCCACTTCGACAGCCGAGGGGGTAAGGTCGGCCGACACGCCGAACGACACATATCCGTCCTTGTCGGGCAGCGAACAGTTTATGAACGCGACATCTATAGGAATTGTACCGTCGCGAAATAGCTGTGGTACCTGGCCGAAGAATCGCGGGGTGGTAGTGGCATACCCCTGGTTCACCCAGCCCCTTACGGCGTTAGATACAAAAAAAGAATCAATAAGGAACGAATCCTTCAGTGCCGGATTACATAGAGGTGACACACGGCGCCCGAGTGCGAACGCATTGTAGAGGATGACATCGCGTAGCTCCTCTCCACGCCGGGCGAGTGCTGCGATGAGAGCTTCGGGTATCGAGCAGCTGCCCTGAACAAACAGGCGGTCACCGCTTTTTACCATTTTGACCGCCTCGTCGGCCGTCATGAATTTGTGTTCGTAATCTAATTTCTCCATGTAATCTGTCTCTATAGACCACAAAGGTAATTAAAATAATTGGATATTAAGACCCGGTTCGACAATTAATGAATTGCGGGGCGGTCTCTCGACAACTGATTATCTTGATGATTTGAGGCCGTGACGTGGTTCAATCGAGATCGAAAAGCAGGGCGCTTGCCCCTCAGACCTCGCACCTCGTACCTCGAACCTCGTACCCCGCACCTCGTACCCCGTACCCCGTACCCCGCACCTCGAACCTCGCACCTAATTCCTCGCACCTGTGAATATTTTGCATCACACCTCGCCAAATTATGTATTATCTTTGCAGCGACAACTTGAAAAACACTTTATCGATTATGAAAAACAACATCACAACCGCCATGCTCGAAGAAATACTGTCGCTCAACGACGACGAAAAGGCAGCAGTTCTTCAGTTCTGCAAAGACTCCGAGTCGATGACCGACGAACAGGTCACTAAAATCAATGTAACCCAACAAGGCCCTGCTGTACTCAAAACCCTTCAGCGTAAAGCCGTGCGCCGAGCCAAGAACGCCATACGTCATCGCGAGCGTAAGATACGGGAAGAAAAGAGCAAGCAGGAGCAACCAAATCCGCAGCCCGAGCAACCCGAGCCCAGGCTCATACGCCCCGTCGGAACCTCGCCTACAATCTTTGCACCGGGCGAACCGGTTATTCTGAGTAAAGAAGCAATGAGATGCCTCGAGTGGGCCGACAATTTATTCCCACGAGAAGTCACGAGTATCCTGTTTCAGAAAATCGAACAGCTCATTTTCAATTTCGGTCGTCTGCTACAGCCCGACGAAAACCGTCTCATCCAGGCCATGGTCTACAATTCATACACGAGCCTCATCGACAAAACCCTCTCCGTCCTCCTCTCTCCTGCATAATAGCCCCACGCACGTAGGGACATGCCTTTGGCATGTTTCCTTGAAAATCAGCAAAATAAATGGAATACACCGCTGCCTCAAACATCCCGCCCGTAGGGACATGCCTTCGGCATGTTTCGCTGAAAACCAAAGCTATAAATAATGTCTTGCAACTAATGCCCGCCCCTCGCAGGGGTAGGGGATATAAAACGAAAACCGCAAGCATTTCAATAATGCTTGCGGTTTTCAAAGTGTCCGAAATGAGACTCGAACTCACACGATCCAATGATCACTACCCCCTCAAAGTAGCGCGTCTACCAATTCCGCCATCCGGACAAGTATCATTCCACTCTCTCGTTCAGAGATTTGCTTATATTGAGAGTCATGTTTGAGCGAAAAACGGGACTCGAACCCGCGACCCCAACCTTGGCAAGGTTGTGCTCTACCAACTGAGCTATTTTCGCATTTTTAAATCTCTGTGACTCGTGAGCGAATGACCAATAAGTTAATTTTCTCTTGTTTGAGCGAAAAACGGGACTCGAACCCGCGACCCCAACCTTGGCAAGGTTGTG
>CANDNO010000126.1 GCA_947386115.1 uncultured Muribaculaceae bacterium | reverse complement strand
GTTTTATGTTTTTTGAGGCTTTTCAGCACCCGTTTTGACCCATAAGTCGTAAATGATAGAATGGGCGCGAGATACTTTCCCCTACGAGATTAAGACCTCTCTAAAACATAAAATCGATCATATCATCCACGTATTCCGCCGTTTGCCTAAGAATGAAATCATAGAGGCACGGGGCGCCGTACGCCGTATCTACAACGATATTCTGGATAGCATTCTCGCTACGTTGGTCAATCGACCGAGCGTCTCTTGCCCGGGCAGGTATTAAGATGATCATCGATAAACCCGGTTGCCTGTAGGAACGAGTAGCATATCGTCGAGCCGAAGAACCGGAATCCCCGCCGCCTCATATCCTTGCTCATAGCATCGGAAACGGGCGAGGTCACTGGTATCGAAGCCATGTCGGGCACATCATTGACGATAGGCCGACGGTCCGGAAAGAACCCGATTACGTAGTTGTAAAACGATCCGTATTCATCGACTATATCACCGAAAAGCCGCGCATTGGCTATGGCACTGTGTATTTTCAGGCGATTCTTCACAATGCCGTCAAAGCTTCGTAGCCGTTCCTCGTCGGCCTCGGTCATCCGGCCGACTTCACGATAGTCGAAGTCGTGGAATGCTTCCCGATACCCGTCCCGCTTGCGCAGGATTGTTATCCACGCCAACCCGGCCTGTGCACTCTCGAGCGTAAGGAATTCAAACAGCGTGCGGTCATCGGTCACCGGCCTGCCCCACTCCTCGTCGTGGTAGCGCACGTAGAGCGGGTCGTTGCCACACCAGGGGCAACGTGAATTGCGTTCTGCTTCCATGGCGTTACGACAGGTTGTCACGCACGCGGTCGAGATACTGCTTCATTGCGACCGAATCACGGCGCTCGACGATGTCCTGCAATTCGGCCAGGCGCTCTCTAATCTGTTGCAACTGAGCGGGGGTATTGGGATTGAAAAGTATCTCGCTCAAGAGGTAGTCGTCCTCACTCATAAGCCCATGTGCTATGGCAAGATGACGCTTGAATGTTGTGCCGGGCGCTGCCTGGTGCTTCATGATCGACCCGAAAACGAGAGTCGAGGCAAACGGTATCGAAAGCGAGTAGGCTATCGTCTCGTCGTGTTCGCTGAAAGTGTATTCCTCGATGTGCAACTTGAGGTTGCCGTAAAGCTGACGGAAAAATGCCTTGCCCAGGTCATCACCCTCGCTTATGATTATGGCGTTCTCGCTCGACAGGTTGCTGAGCGTGGCGAACGTGGGACCGAACATGGGGTGAGTCGACACATAGGGATGACCGCACGTGGCGTAAAACTCGGGCAACCCGGTTTTTACCGATGCGATATCACTCAGTATGGTATCGGCGAGCAGGTGGGGCAATACGCTCTCGAAAGCCGGCAGGGTGTATTTGACCGTAGCAGCATTGATTACGAGTTTCGGAGCAAAAGCGTCTACCTCGTCGAGCAAGGTAAAACGCTGTGCGTTATATGTAAAACGTAGGCGGCGGGGATCGGGGTCGTAAACAGCGACCTCGTGGTCAAACGACAGCAGGTCGCAGAAGAATGTACCCATCTTGCCGGCACCGAGTATAAGGATCTTCATAAGTGCAATTTTATGAATTGTTACAACAGAAATTGAGGAGCGGGAATTAGCGGCGGTTGACTATTTCGACCTGACGGCGCACCGACTCCTCGTGGATGGCAGCAAGAATCTTGCGCATGAACTCGGGCGACATACCCATCTCCTGTGCAAGTTTTACACGTCCGCTCATGAGGTCCTCATAACGGCCGGCCTGAATGACAGGCATGCGGTGCTCTTTCTTGAACTGGCCTATCTCATCGGTTACGCGCATGCGCTTGTTGAGTATCTCGAGCAGCTCATTATCGATACTGTCGACCTGCTTGCGCAGCAACTGCAGGCTCTCGGTAGTACAGCTCTCGTCGCGAAGCACCAGCGTATTGAGAATGAATTCGAGTACCTCGGGGGTAACCTGCTGGCTCTTGTCGCTCCATGCCTGGTCGGGGTCGCAATGGCTCTCGATGATAAAGCCGTCAAAACCCATGTCAAGAGCCTGCTGTGATATCGACGCTATAAGTTCGCGCTTGCCGCCTATGTGGCTGGGGTCATTGATCACCGGCAGCCCGGGCACACGGCGACGTAACTCGATAGGAATGTGCCACTGAGGCAGGTTGCGGTATAGATGCTTGCCGTAGGCGCTGAATCCGCGGTGGATAGCTCCGAGACGATGCACGCCGGCATTGTACAGACGCTCCAGGGCGCCTATCCACAACTCGAGGTCGGGGTTTACAGGGTTCTTGACGAGAACCGGTACATCGAGACCCGAAGCCTCGATAGCATCGGCAACCTCCTGCATGGCAAACGGATTGGCCGATGTGCGTGCGCCAATCCAGAGCAGGTCGATGCCGCTTTCAAGCGCAGCCTCGACATGAGCGCGGGTCGCTACCTCGGTAGCCGTGAGCATGCCGGTGAGTTCCTTTGCACGCTTCATCCACCCGAGGGCCTCTACACCTACGCCCTCAAAGCCGCCGGGCTTCGTGCGCGGTTTCCACACTCCCGCACGCAGTATCTTGATGCCTGTTGCAGCAAGGGCTTTAGCGGTTTCAATTACCTGTTCTTCAGTCTCGGCACTGCACGGTCCGGCTATCACCAAAGGCCGGCGGGTGAGTTCTATATCGTCAAAAAGTGGTTTCAAATTTAACATATTGTTCAGTAATATATGGACCCGTAAAAAATCCTAATTGTATTAATTCCTAATTTCTAACTCCTAATTCCTAATTGAACTAATTCCTAATTCTATATAGCGCCTGCTGCATCTTGTCGCGAGTGGCGCAAAGCGAGATGCGTATGTAGCGGTCACCTTGTGAGCCGAAGATTATGCCGGGGGTAATGAATACTCGTTTGTCATACAGAGTCTTGTCGGCAAGCCACTCGCCCGAAGGAGCATCCTCGGGGATGCGTCCCCACAGGAACAGGCCCTGCTGGTTCTCATCGACCGTGCAGCCGAGCGCATTCATTATCTCCATCGCGATTTCGCGGCGCGCGGCATACTCGGCATTGAGTTCGCGATACCAATCCTCGCCAAGCGACAATGCCTTGACGGCGGCAAGCATCATGGGCTTGAACTGGCCCGAGTCGACATTGCTCTTGACCTTGACGATCCAACCGATGAATTCGGGATTGGACGCTACCATCGCCATACGCCAGCCGGCCATGTTGTGGCTCTTGCTCAGCGAGTTCATCTCCACTACGATATCCTTGGCGCCCGGCACCTGCAGCAGGCTCGTGGGCTGCTGGCTCAGTATGAAACTGTATGGATTGTCGTGAGCTATCACTATACAGTGACGACGACCGAAATCGACAAGCCGCTCCATGGTCTCGCGCGAAATGGGAGCTCCGGTGGGCATGTGAGGATAATTCACCCACATGAGCTTGACACCGTCGAGAGGCAGCGACTCGAGCTCGTCAAAGTCGGGTTGCCAGCCTCGCTCGGGCGACAGCGTGTAATTGACGATACGTGCGCCCACCAGGCGAGCAGCCGACGTGTAGGTAGGATAACCCGGATTGGGAACAAGCACGCCGTCACCCGGATTGAGGAACGTGAGGTTGACGTGCAGGATTCCTTCCTTCGAGCCGATGAGAGGCTGTATTTCACGGGCCGCATCGAGCTCAACGCCATACCATCTGTGGTACCAGTCGGCATACGCCTTGCGTAGCTCCGGCAGTCCTACCGTGAGCTGATATGAGTGATTCGAAGCCTTGGCAGCCTCGAGCTGCAGAGTCTCGATAACGTCGGGGGCCGGAGCGCGGTCGGGACCGCCTATACCGAGCGAAATGACATCGAGCCCGCGGGCATTCATATCGGCAACCTCACGCAGCTTGCGTGAGAAATAGTATTCCTTTATCTCGCTTACGCGGTCGGCAGGTTTAATCGACGGGATTTGAGCATTCGACATATTCTCCAAGTATTTTAAAATCATTCATTAACGGACGGGCGGCATCGATAGCCTGGCGATAGCGCACATAGCTGTCAAACGTGAGGTCTACATAGAACCTGTACTCCCACTCACGCCCCACGATGGGCAGCGACTGGATCTTGGACAGATTGATGTCGTAGAACGACAGTATCGTGAGCACCTTGGCAAGCGCGCCACGGTTGTGAGGGAGGGTGAACTCGATCGACGACTTGTTGATGAGCTCGGCACGAGGCACCATCTCGCCCGCCACGAGCGGGTCGGCAAGAATCAGGAATCGTGTGAAGTTGCGCTTGTTGGTCTCGATACCCTCGGCAAGGATGTCAAGGCCGTAGAGCTCGGCCGCATATTTGCCACACACTGCCGCGTGGCCGTTAAGTCCACCGCGTGCAATGTCGCGTGCGCTGCCGGCTGTATCGTTTTTCTCTACGATGTTGAAATGGCGGTGACGGCGCAGGAACTGGTCACACTGCATCAACGCCATGGGGTGGGAATTGACCTCGGTTATCGACTCGACAGTCTCACCCGGCAGGGCACAGAGCACGTGGCTTATCCTCATCTTCGTCTCCCCCACGACACGCAGATTGCTGCGACGCAGCAACTCGTGATTGGTGAGCAGACTGCCGGCAATAGTATTCTCGATAGCAACGATTCCAAGCAGCGACGCATCGCCGTCGAGCGTCTCGAACATATCGGGAAATGTCTCGCACTCGACAGTCTCGATATCCTCACCCTTGAAGTAGGCGCGAGCAGCAGCATCGTGGAAGCAACCGGCTATTCCTTGTATAGTGACTCGTTTCATATCCTAAAAAAGTCGAGTCCCGCGAGGCAATGTACCTGCGGGACTCATGTTAAAAAATATCTTTATGTTATGCGATTTTATTGACAACGTGCTATCCCGCTCTTATTTCATATCAAAATAAAAGTAATAAAAATAACCGTTGCCAAAAAATCGATTTGTCATCATCTCGTTTTTCTTTCAATTACGCAGCAAAGATAACGCATTTAGTTTTAAAATCACAACATTTTCCCCGAAAAAAATAAAAAAATCCAACTGTAGAGTCCAAGGGCAAATGCAATATTAGCGAAAATGTTTAAAAAATTCAA
>CANDNO010000125.1 GCA_947386115.1 uncultured Muribaculaceae bacterium | reverse complement strand
GTAAGTACAAGTCCATCGCTGGTAGCGCTCGTTGAATGCAAGATTATCCCAGTGCAGTTTGATGATGTCAATGGGTCTGGACTTCATCTCGTACAGGAGAATGCAGAAGTCACGATACAGTTCCTTGTAATAGTTCTGATGAGGATGGCGTAGTTTGATAAGCTCCAAATCAAAATTGACAAACTGCTCGTATTGTTCTGGGCTGAGTGACTTCACTGTGCCACCGCTGTTGTTCAAATCAGAAGCCCTTTCAGACAATTTGTTGACAACAGGAGCATAGTCCATGTAGGGGAAATTGGGAGTATAGTCAGTAAGACCGGCTTTTCGGGCTCTATTGATGGTTGCGATGAGTAGCTTCATCAATGCGATGTAGTTCTTGCCAGAGCCTTTCAACCCCTTTTGTCTGAGAATCCATTCAGAAAACTGCACAAAAGAGTGGCGATTCACCTTGGAAATTGCAGTTTTGATGATTTTTCCTTCCTTCTCCAGCTTGTGTAAGAGTGTAGTGTAGGGCTGGAAATTGGATGATGGCTTTCTTTTCACCGGATGCCGAAGTTCCTCGATAACTTCTTTAATGAATTCTCCAAGTGTAATCTCTTGTTTTTCTTTCAGGATTGTAGCTTCAGCTTTCTCTTTGCGAAGACTGTCAAACATAGCGAATAACTCTTTACCAGAGTCAAAATCATGTTCATCAAGCAGTTGCTCGATTTGGCTGAGAAGGTCTTGGAGAATGATGTTGTTTTCAAGGTCAGTCTGGACTCTTGATATGAACATCTGAGCATCTGGATTCTATTTGGTGAAATTAGGATTTTTTAACCCTTCCACCGTCTTGTAGTGTCGAACCCCTGTACCTTTGACATGGGCACAAAGACAAAAGCGACCGTCTTTGTTAGCAAATTTTAACGAAATTCTGGACATCTTTTTATGAGATTTACGGTCCATACCTTTCGATTGTGATTCCTATGCACATTTTCTATGCACATGCTCTGAAATCACCGTGTGAAGTGGGTTTTCATACAAACTTTTTCGAGGGTCGAAAATGCTATAAGTAGTTGTACTTCACTCAATTATAGAAAAAGAAAATCGAGGGTTGAATACCTCGATTTTCTATTGTTGCCTTGGAAAGATTCGAACTCTCACAGGCGGAACCAGAATCCGACGTGCTACCATTACACCACAAGGCAATTTTCGTTTGTCAGTAGGTTGTTTTTCCGTTTGACAGTGCAAAGGTATGCACTATTTTTGAATTGACAAAATATTCAGCGAATTTTTTTTCAAAAAAGTTTTAGTTACCTTTGTTGTCAATAACGAATAGTACAAGATATGGATAAGACTACACAGCAGTTTGATGATGCGATTAGGATGTGTCGCGACTTGTATGTCAAGAAGTTACGCGACTATGGCGCATCGTGGCGTCTGATGCGCCCATGCTCTATCACCGACCAGATACTGATTAAAGCTACCCGCATACGTTCTTTGGAAACTAAAGGACATGCTATGGTTGACGAGGGAATTTTGCCGGAATTTATCGGAATTGTCAATTACGGTATCATCGGACTCATTCAGTTACAGCTTGGCGCAAGCGAGGCAAAAGACATTTCTGTCGAAAAAGCCATAGAGTTATATGACGGTTTCATGAAAAAGACCCGTGAGCTTATGCTTGCCAAAAATCATGACTATGATGAAGCATGGAGGCTGATGCGTGTCTCGAGCTATACCGATCTTATCCTAACCAAACTGATGCGTACTAAGGAAATTGAGGATAACAACGGTGCCACAATGGTGTCGGAGGGAATCGATGCCAATTATATGGATATGATCAACTATGCGGTTTTCGGTATAATTAAACTCACCGAGAATGGGCAGTGTCAAGCATAACGGTCTACACATGGGCCCAAGGTCTCTTGTGGCTCTGGTGTGGGTTTTTCGCATTATAGTAGGTGGCGTCTTTATCTTGTCGGGTGTCACTAAGTTGGTCGACCTTTGGGGAACGGTTTTCAAGATTGAGGACTATATGGAAGTATGGGCAGTCGAAGTGCCCCGTACTGTCGTAATGATGGGCGCCCTGTTGTTGTCGGCTTTCGAATTCACTGCAGGCCTGCTTCTGTTGACGGGCTGTTACCGGCGTGTTGTTACCTGGTTGCTGCTGGCGTGCATGATTTTCATGCTTCCGCTTACCGCTTATATATGGGCGGTCGATCCTGTCAGCGACTGTGGATGTTTCGGCGACTTTCTGGTACTAAGCAACGCCGCTACGTTCTGGAAAAATGTAATAATTGTTATATTAATCGTCTTTCTGATTCGGCATAACCGTAAGGCTTCATCATTGTTTAAAGCTCCTATACAGTGGATGATAGTAACGGTTTCAATGTTCTATTGCCTTACTGTTTCGCTGATTGGTTATAATATCCAACCGATGCTCGATTTCAGACCGTACCCTGTGGGTGCCCCCTTGATATCAGAATCTGCCGACGAGAATACAGATGTACAGTTTCTATACACTCGCGATGGTGAGGAGCAACTGTTTACTGCCGATTCTCTTCCTGATGAAGATGAGGGGTGGACGTTCGTTGACCGTGTTTCGACTGAAGGTGAAGGCTATGAGCAGCTCGCGATATTTGACCCGGCAACCGGCGATGATGTGACTTACGACTATATCGCCGACGTCGATTCGTTGCTGCTGCTTGTTATTCCCGAGCCGGCGCGAGCCGACCTGTCATATACCTATTCCATCAACGAGCTTGCCGACGCTGTGACACGGCGCGGCGGAAATGTTGTGGCTTTACTTGCAACAGGCGAGAAGGGTATAGGGCGTTGGCAGGATCACTCGATGGCTTCTTATCCGTGCCTGTCGGCCGACGACACCCAGCTCAAACAGCTGTCACGCGGTGTCATGTCGATGGTTTGGGTCACCAACGATACGATACGTTGGAAACGTACTGTCGCTTCGATCAGTCTTGACGAGGTTGAAAGCGTGTCGCGTGATAATGCTCCGCTCAGTTCTCTTGGCTTTGACGGCCAGAAATATATGCGCCATATCACAGCCATGTTGCTGATAATTCTTGTGGCTGTTTTCATATTGCAGACGGCTGCGATAAAAATACCCCATATAGGACATCATAAGCGTTCAAAAGACGTTGCATAGGTGGAAAATCTTCATTAACTTTGCACTCTGTTAATCAATAATCATATAATCATTTATTAATCATGAGAAAAAATATTGTAGCCGGAAACTGGAAGATGAACACTACTCTCCAGGAAGGTGTTGCTCTTGCCAAGGATGTTAATGCAGCTCTCGAGGGTGTACAGCCCAAGTGTGATGTAATCATCTGTGTTCCTTTTACCCATCTTGCATCGGTAAACGCTGTGATTGACGCCAACAAGCTGGGTCTCGGCGCTGAGAACTGTGCCGACCACGCAAGCGGCGCATACACCGGTGAGATTTCGGCAGCTATGGTTGCTTCTACCGGCGCAAAATATGTTATCCTCGGTCACTCTGAGCGTCGTCAGTACTATGGCGAGACCAGCGAGACTCTCAAAGAGAAAGTAGCTCTTGCTTTTGAAAACGGTCTTACTCCTATCTTCTGTATCGGTGAGGTTCTTGAGGAGCGTGAGAACGGTACATTCTTCGATGTAGTAAAAGAGCAGATTGAAAGCGCACTCTTCCACCTTTCAGCCGAGGACTTCGGCCGCATTATCCTTGCCTACGAGCCCGTTTGGGCTATCGGTACCGGCAAGACTGCTACCGACGACCAGGCTCAGGAGATGCACGCATTTATCCGTGGCGTCATCGCCGACAAGTACGGTAAAGAAGTTGCCGACAACACCTCGATCCTCTACGGTGGTAGCTGCAAACCCACCAATGCTGCAGCTCTCTTTGCTAAACCCGACGTTGACGGTGGTCTCATTGGCGGTGCTGCCCTCAAGGCCGACTCGTTCATGGGAATCGTAACTGCATTCTAATCAGCATAGATTCTTATAATGATTAATTCACGACAGATATCAGCTTTTATTGCCGTGATAGCTTTAAGCCCGTTGGCCTCACACAGTGAGGTCAACGTGGCTAATTCTATCAACAGTGACTCTACGGCAACCATTCGTGTCATTCAGCCCGCCGGGCTTGATGCTTTGACACGCAAGGCGACAGTTGAAATAGTATCGGAACCCGCCGAGGATGAATCTGTGCGTGATAATGTCGACTCGGAAGCTACAGCTACACGCGTAGCCGGCTATCGTGTACAAGTGTTTTCTGATAACAACCAGCGTACAGCCAAAGGCGAGGCGCGTTCAAAGGAAAAACAACTGCGCGAGGCTTTCCCCGATTTCGACACATATATTGTATATAACAGTCCTTTTTGGCGACTCAAGGTCGGTGACTTCCGCACACAGCACGAAGCCGAAGCCGCTGCCGATGATATCAAGAGTCGCTTTCCCGCCTTTGCCCGTGAGGTCAGAGTCGTTCGTGATCGTGTAAACGTGCGTCGTTGACCGATTAAGATCTTGTTCCAAATGGCAGATTTGATTAAAACCCCCGATGAAATAATTGCCGAACTGGCGTCCCACTATCGAGCTATAATAGAGTTGCTCGGCGAGGATCCCGAGCGAGAGGGTCTCGTCAAGACGCCGATGCGTGCAGCCAAGGCCATGTATCAGGCTACATCGGGTTATCGTGAGAATCCTGACGGCGTTATGAAGCAGGCTATCTTTGAATATGCCGGTTCTCAGATAATTGTTGTCAAGGACATTGAGTTCTATTCCCTTTGTGAGCATCACATACTGCCGTTTTTCGGCCGTGTATCCATAGGTTACATTCCCAACGGTAACATGATTGGACTCAGCAAGCTTGCCCGCCTTGTTAATGTATATGCCCGCAGGTTGCAGGTGCAGGAACGCCTTACGGCCGAAGTTTGTCAGGCTGTGGCGCGGACACTGTCGGCACGAGGTGTTATTGTGTCATGCCGTGCCGAGCATCTATGTATGAAAATGAGAGGGGTTGAGAAACAGGATTCAAGTACAGTAACAATAGACTATACCGGTGAGTTCGCCGATAACCCGCAGTTGCGGCAGGAATTCTTTAGCATGCTTTAATGCTCAACTTCATAGCAAAATTAAAGGCCGCAGAGAATCTTCTCTTGCGACCATTTTTTTAGACTTATGGGTCAAAACGGGTGCTGAAAAGCCTCAAAAAACATAAAACG
>CANDNO010000124.1 GCA_947386115.1 uncultured Muribaculaceae bacterium | reverse complement strand
CGGACCTGGGCATGGCTCCGATAGGAGCCTTACCGGCGGCGTAGCCGTCGCTCAGGGTTAGGCCCATGCAAGGGCGGCGTAGCCGTCCGCAGCGTGGGTAAACGTCCCCCCCAATAACCCAAGGGCTGCGTAGCTGCCCCTCATCAGTCGATTAATTGTCACCTTATTCCTCGCCCCTTTTTTCCCGGGGTCCACGCGGCACGCCGCGTCCCTACAGCTGGACGTCCTCGCATCTTGACCTATGAACATTGTACCACGCCCGCACCTCGTATCCCGAACCTCGTCCCTCGAACCTCAGACCCCGTACCCCGCGCCTTGGACCTCGCACCTGATCATGGCTCCGATAGGAGCCTTACCGGCGGCGTAGCCGTCGCTCAGAGTTAGGCCCATGCAAGGGCGGCGTAGCCGTCCGCAGCGTGGGTAAAACGCACCATCCCACCAACCCATGGGCTGCGTAGCTGCCCCTCATCAGTCGATTAATTGTCACCTTATTTCTTGCCCCTTTTTTTCCGGGGTCCACGCGGCACGCCGCGTCCCTACAATTGGACGTCCTCGCACCTCGAACCTTGAACCTTGTGCCTCGTCCCTACAACTGGCTCCCTTTATTAGTCGAGGAGGGGATCGTCGCCTTCGCTGCCTGTGGGATACTCGGGGAGCGTGGGTTTCTTGGGGGCTGGTTTGGGTACCGGTTTGGTTTCGGGCTTTGCTTTTGGCTTTGGCGCTGGTACCGGTGCCGGCTTTTTTCTTGGTTCCGCTACTTTGGGCTGCTCAACCGGTTCGGGCACAGCGGGTTCGGGCACAGCGGGCTCTGTAACGGGCTGCTCCGAAGCTGCAGGTTCAGCAACGACCTCCGGTTCTGTGCTAATTGGCTCAACCGATGGTGCCTCAGGCTCGGAATTGCTGTCTTCGGGGTGCGGGGGCTCCTCTGCGGGCGGAATGCCGTCGCTCGGGCCGAATACTTCGGGATCGAGCACGCTCTCCTCGGTGTCACGATAGGTCTTGTCGCGGGCAAACTCGAAGTATTGCTCGAACGACGCACCATGCTTAAGCATCGTCTCGAAATTCTTCTCGCTGATTACCACCGGAATGACACCGCGAGGTATGCTCAGGTCGGGATTCTCCTGCATCAAGGCGCGGTAGTGTTTAAGCTCGGACAAATTGTCAAATCCGCGCACGATAAGAAGGCCAAGCTGACCGAAATTCATTTGCTCCAGATCAAAGTCCTTGACGACAAATGTGTTGAAATTGTGTCGTGCGATGTCATACAGTAGCTGGTTGGGCGAAATCTTGTCGGTTGGGTACAGCAGCACAAGTAGCTGACTGTCATCGGGATTAAGCTCGAATTCAAGGGCGTCGTCGGCATTCGATATCGAATCGTTGCTAAGATGGATGTCCCACAGCATGCCGCGCAGATTGCCGCCCGTGCCGGCCTGCAGTTCGCGGCCCTGCGCGAGTCCTTTAAGCCATGCCGACGCGTACGGCGCAAGATCGGTCTCGGGATAACGCTCGAGCATCTCGCCGAGCACGGCCTTGAACTCGTCGGGGCGCTTGTCGGTAACGTAGGCAAGGGCGTGGAGGAACATGAATTTTGGCATAAGCTTGCTCATCGAGTACTGCTCGCTCATCTGCTCGTAGGCCTTGTGTACAGCTACGTTATCGTTGTCGATATAGGCCTGGAAAGCTGCTTCGTACATCTGCTCCTGGCGCTCGTCCATGTGCTTTAGATTCTCGATATAGTTGGTGTCGAGCAGTGCGATGCCTTGTGGCGACTCGGGGAACTCCGATAATATGAGGTTTCGGTAACGCTCGGCCATGGCAACATCGCCAAGACGTGATGCCATAAGATACAGGTTGAAGTAGGCGTCGAGACGGTAGATATTGTCGGGATAGCGGGTGAGCAGGCGGTCAAACTCGTTGGCCGCGGCGCTGTAGTCTTCCATCTTGTCCTTGAGTATCACGCCCATGTTGTACAGGCCCTCCTGTATCACATCGTTGCTCACGGCGCGCGCAGCCGAATCGGCCGGAATCTGTTTCAGATAATATTCGGGATAGTGAGGGTCTGATTCTCGCTTAGCCGTTTCCTCGTCAACCGGTTGGTCGTCAATCGGTGAGTCGGACTGATCGGTGTTATCCTCTTCCTCATCCTCATTCTCGGCATTGTCGCCAAACTCGTCAAAGCTGAAGGCAGCTTTGTTGCGGCGTCGCCAGTCATCCTCGAGCTTTCTATTGCCCCAGCGGCGCTGGAACTCGGTTTTACCGGCCTGCACGGTCGACGGATTGTAGAAATACCATGACCCGTCGCTGTTCATGGTGAAAGTGGTAGGTGCCTTGTCGTTGTTGAGCCCCGATGCCGGCTGGTTGGCCATGAATTCCTCGCGGGCAGCCGCTTCGGCCTCCTCTTTCTCCTTCTTCTTGAGCTCCTCAATGATCTTTTCCACAACCTTGAGCTGCTCCTCGGGAGTCATGTAGGAAAGTCGCAGCAGCGAATCCTGCAGCGTTACATTCTGTGAGTACACGGCCAGCTCGTCGAGCACATCGCTGCGGCGTTTCAGGGTCTTGTAGTCGGGGTACGTCTCGGGCAGCTGAGGTATAGCCTCGGCATAGCATGGCTGAGCGAGATCATACTCGTGGCGGTCATAATACAGTCCGCCAAGCGTTACCTGGCTAATGGCTTTTTCGATGCCGTTGCGTGTCGATTTCTCGGCGGCAAGTCGGTAATTCTCGATGGCCTTAAGGGTGTCGCCTCGCGACAGGTACAGGTTGCCTATGGCATAGTACACCTGGTCGAGATACTCCTTGTTGCGGTCATAGCGGGTCATGCGTTTCAACGCTTTCACCTCGGGCTCGATGTTGGCTCCCGTGTAGACCTCGCTCTGTTTGATGCGGGCATTGAATTTGGTGCGGTATGACGCGTTTGACGATCCTCCGGCCCGGCTGAAAGCCTCGTAGGCAAGCGTTTTGTCGCCGGTAAGCGAACTGATCTGGCCCAACAGGAAATTGAGACGCACTTTCTGCGCTCCCTTTGACAGTTTCACAGCCTGTTCCAGGTAAGGTATCGCCCCGGGATAGTCCTTTGAGCGTATCATGAAGTCGGCATACGTGCTGTAGTATAGCGATTTGAGCGTTTTGTCGGTCAATTCGTCGGTTTTGATGCGCGTGAGAATCATTTCGGCCTCGAAAAGCCATCCCATGGCACAATAGCTGCGGGCCTGCCACAGCTTGGCCTCGGTGACTGTGGCCGGCAGCCAAGTGAAATGCTTGGATATGTAGAAAAACGTTGCTGCCGCACCCGAGAAATCGCCGTTCATGAACTGTGACCGACCCATCATCATCCACGAGTTGTGCAGGAAGGGGTTGTACTCGTCGCGTTTCATCCATGCCTTGTAGGCAGGGTCGCTTCCCCTGCCCGCTTTGCGTGCCGGCTTCTTCTTTATCGATCGAAGCTGTATGGCTTTCTGGGCTTTCTCGATAGAGCGAGTGAAATCGCCCGATGGCTGCGGCACTTTTTCCTCGCCGCGGGCCTCGGCGGGATGGGTGAACAGCAGGCGGGTGTAGTCGTCCTCATACTTCGACTCCATGTCGGCGAGAGTTTCCTTGTAGTGGGTGTCGCCGTTGTAGTGAATGTTGTAGCGGGTTATGAATGCCTGGTAGTTGCGCGTTGCCGCGGTATTCTTTTTGGCCGAGCATGACGACAACATCAAGAGCACCCCCATGAACGTGAGGATGCTCGCGATATAACTGATGTGTCTACGCTCAGTGTTCACATCATTAAAACGTTATGACATGCTGTTTTATTGCCCCGTTACTACATGGCGCAGAGCACCATTACCTGAGCCGCCACCACGCGCAGGAACATCGTGAGCGGGTAGACGGTCGAGTAGGCTACGGCCGGGGTGTCGCTGCCTGTCGAGCCACCGGCATAGGCCAGTGCGGGCGGGTCGGTGTATCCACCCGAGAGAAGACCTGTAATCGTCAGGAAGTTAATCTTGTAGACACCGCGTGCAATGATGCCTACTATCATGAGCGGGATGAACGTTATCATGAATCCCCACAGTACCCATTGCGCGCCGGTGGGGTTGAAAACAGTCTCGTAGAAGTTGCCTCCCGCCGCTATGCCTACCGATGCCAGGAACAGACATATACCAAGTTCGCGCAGCATGAGCGAAGCCGAAGATGATGTGTAGGTCACGAGCTTGAACTTATAGCCGAAGCGGCTTAAGAGGATAGCTACCACGAGCGGTCCGCCGGCAAGGCCGAGCTTGAGGTCGAAACCGAGGTTGACCGAGCCGAGGATTATACCGAACATGATACCGATGAAAATCGTAATAAGATTGGGCTGGTTGAGGCGTTTGAGCGAGTTGCCCATTTTCTCGGCCAGGCGGTTGATGTCATCAAGCTTGCCTACGACAGTGATGCGGTCGCCCATCTGCAGTCTCAGCCCGGCCGAGGCGAGCAGGTCTACGCCGGCACGGTTCACGCGGGTGGCGTTGAGGTTATAGCCGTTGTGAAGTCGTAGCGAGCCGAGAGCCACGCCGTTGTATTCGCTCTTGGTGATTACGATGCGGCGCGATACTACATCGCCGGCAGTGTTCGAGTCGGTCTCCCAGTCCATCGACTCCTCGGTGCCCACCATCGCTTTGAAGCGATGCTCGTCCTGCGACGACATCACGATGCGCATAAGGTCGCCCTGATGTAAAGTCGTAGTGGAAACCGGTATCACGATAGTGCCGTCGGTGCGCATCAGTCGCGATACTACAAAGTTGCACTGTATAATGTCGTGGAGTTCGGCGAGATTCTTGCCCTCGATGAGCTTGTTGCTCACCTTGAAAGTGACGATGAGCGGTTTGAGCTGGCTCTTCTCGCGGTCGTCCTCGATCTCGCGTATCTCCTTGTCGATTTTTACACCGAAAATCTTCTTTATGAGCAACATCGATACGATGATGCCAACGACGCCGAGCGGGTAGGCTGCGGCATAACCCATCGACATGGTGTTGACAGCGTCGGCGTTATTGACCGTCTGCTGTGCGGCTGCAAGTCCCGGGGTGTTGGTAACGGCTCCCGACATGATGCCTACAATGACATCCATCGAGGTGTTGTCGTGCTGCCACAGGTATATGCCCACAGCTACGAGCACGTTTAGCGCCACTCCCAGCACTGCCAGCATGTTAAGTCTTATTCCTCCCGTCTTGAATGCCGAGAAGAAACCGGGGCCCACTTGCAGGCCTATGGCGAAAATGAAAATAATCAGTCCGAA
>CANDNO010000123.1 GCA_947386115.1 uncultured Muribaculaceae bacterium | reverse complement strand
GCATGACGCGGATGGTGTTGGTGTTCTTGGTGAGCTGGACGGTGTAGTAGTGGACGCCCTGCTCGTCGGGCATCACGAGGTTCTCTTCGCGGCCATGATAGAGGGGTTTGAGGTCGGTCTTGCTCACGGCTACCTCGCCGGCGCGGCTTTCATAGTCGCGGTTCATGCGGCAGTGGATGTCGTCGATGTGGTCGGTCTCGTTGACTACAAACGATGATTTGTGGCCCTCGCCACACCATGCCATAAGGTGATATTTGCCGGGATCGACGGTGAGGTCCATCTCGTAGCCGTCGGCCATGACCCGGTCGCCGCTTTCGTGTTTCTGCCACACGATCTTGCCTGTGGCGGCATCGACTGCGTAAAGAGTTACCGAGCCGACGTTGTGAGGGAACGCGTCGGGGTAGCCGTCGGTGAGGTGCATACGGTACTCGAACTTCACCTTGTAGTAGGGAGCGCAATCGCCCTCATCGTCGTAGATCATGCTGTTGCACGAGGTGAGCGACACGGTAGTCAGTGCTACCAGTGCGAGTCGCGAGAATATGTGTTTAAGTGGTTTCACGATAGTGTCCTCTTTGATTGGTTTACTATTCTATAATATAATGTATATATGTTGTGGCTACTGTGGGTAGCTCGTGATAATCAAAACAGGGTGGTCACAGAAGCATGTGCATGTGTGCGACCGTTGTTGTCTTGGAGCCGGATTTAGGGCCTCCGCTGCTCAGTGAGGCCGTTGTAAGGGAGTGGAGTGAGAGAGTGTGTGTGCAGTAGGTATGCGACACGATAAAGGGTTATGTGGGAGAGATTGATGAGTCGGTGCCCGCGGGGGAGTGCCCCTGAGCGGGCACCGACGTTTCAATCAATCAGTTTATCCGAGTTTCAATGTTGGATTAGAGATCAACGCCCTGGTTAACAACCTTCCAAGAGAGGATGTTGATATGTGCGCCAAGGTAGTAGAGGGGATCCTCGGGCTTGTTGGGTTTGAGTTCCTCTTCGTCACCACCCTTGGTGGGGTCCCAGATACCGTGACCAACCTTAGAGAAGCTGTTGATGGTGAGTTTGTACCAGTGGTTACGAACTACGCCATAGTAGCCATCACGCTGGTTGTCAACGCCTTTTTCAGCAGCAAGGTGCTCAACGGGGATGTAGTAAACGTTGTAACCTCCGTTGAAGATCTCGGCGTGGTTAACACCTGTGGGCTGAGCTTCAGCAAGAGCAGCCTTGGCAGTAGCGATAGCTGCTTCGAAATCTGCCTGAGAAGCATATACTTTGTACTTGGGATCTTCGCTTGTACCTGCAGCCTCGCTATCGAAGTAGTAGTAGTTGGCAAATTCTTTGGCTTTGATTTTATCATTGAGGATGATATCTACGTCGCCTGCGCCCTCATAATCGTCCTTACCGGGACGAACTATGTCAAAGTAGCTAAGACCGATCTGCTCATACTCTTTCTTGTTGATAGTCGAGCCTTCCTCTTCACCGGGAGTGGTAACGTCAGAGGTCTTAACGTATATGTTAAGAGCGTCAGACATTACATAAGCGCGGTTAATGATGTACTGCATGTAAGCATCCTGACGGAAGAGCACGCCGTTGGCCTTAACCATATCAACGGGTTTGCCGGTTTCGTCAACAACCTGAGTAGCAAGAACAACGTTTGTTACAATCTGAGAGTTAACCAGTTTGCGGCCGGTACCATCCTCGTTTTCGTTACCGAAGAGATTGCCAAACTCGTTGGTGTTTTCGTTACAGTAAGCAACTTTCTTTTTATCGCCGGGGTTAAGATCGGTGTTGAGAGCAAGGTTGAGCTGTTTTGAACCTACATAGGTAAGTTTTGATGCAGCAGCATCAACGTCATCGCCATAAATAGTCGACTTAGCCCAGAAGCAACGATAATCGGCGGCATTGTTCCAATCATCGCCCTGCCATTTAGGAAAATTCCAGTCAAGGTCGATGTTCTTTGACATGTAGCTGTTGTTGGCGGTAGTGTTGAGGTTCCAGCCAAGAACGCGCACGTAAAGCTGAGTATTCAATGCATTGGGATCGTTTTCAGTGTTGTCACCATCATTACCGTTAGCAACAGTCTGTTCGAGAGCGTAGATAGTGAAGGGTTCATCGTTATATGTAACTTCCTTTACCTTATCGGCACCCTTCACGTCAACACCAATCTCGACCTTAGCGGCAAGACGCTCTACATAAACCTCAACGGCAGCGTCTGTAGCTACAGCTGCATCAGGAGTGGTCTTGAAGTCGGTAGTGTTGAGTTGTGTAGCGTGATAGAACTTGTTGTCGTGATTCTTAACTTCACCCTTGAACGAGCTGGTGCTCATTACAAAGTAGTTAGTGCTCTCGATTGTCTGCTGATAGTTGTCAAGAAGCTCGAGAGTGCTGGTGAGGTTTGCACCACACTCAAATTTGGGAGCGTTGAGAACTGTGAGCATGTAGTTAGGATACTTGTTGCTTGTGAGTTTCTCAAGAACAAGAATGTTCTCAGCAAAAGTAGCTTCTACATTCTCGGTGCCGAGGCCGGGTCCGGGTTTACGATTAACGATGCCATCAAGATTACCGGGATTTACGAGATAGGCTGTAAGATCCATGTG
Source organism: uncultured Muribaculaceae bacterium (assembly GCA_947386115.1). Classification (GTDB taxonomy): domain Bacteria; phylum Bacteroidota; class Bacteroidia; order Bacteroidales; family Muribaculaceae; genus JAAVFS01. The sequence continues at coordinate 2,784 of CANDNO010000123.1, read as the reverse complement.
AGCACCGTTGTCATCGAAGAAGTAGAAACGTACGCTTTTAACTTCATTCTCATCGGCGGTACCATAAAGGTAGTCACCATCGGTGGTAGAACGGCCCTTATTGTCGGCCATCTTGTCGGCCGACTTGATGCGCACTTTCATGTAGGCAACGTCGCCCTCGGTGGGGTTGTTGTCGCCTCCGTTGTCGATGACGGGTTCGTCGTTAGAGCATGCTACCATTGCGAGCATACCTCCCATCAGCAACGCTTTGCTTAAAAGATTAATTTTCATAAATGATTGATTAAAGTTAAGTTATTAATTGTTGATTGTTTATATTTTTTGTTTTTGTGGTGGTTGGTTTTTTGGACCTCGGACCTTGGTCTTTTCCCAGGGTTAACGCGGCACGCCGCGTCCCAATTCTCGGACATCGTACCTCGGACCCAGCACCTCGTTCCTCGAACCCCTTACCTCGGACCTAAATTAATAGTAGGTTACGGGGTTGCGGTCTAGGAGGGCTTGGATGCCGGGGATGGCGTGCTTGGCTTCGTCGAGGCCTTGCTTGGAGGCTTCCTCGAGGAGGCTGAGGGCGCGGTGGAGGTCGCCACGACGGGCGGCGAGGTTGGCGCGGGTATAGAGTGCCTGGGGGGTCTGTCCACAGCGTGCTATGAATGGCTCGGCTGCTTTGAGGTCGCCCTTGGCGAGGTAGATGTTGGCGGCGTTGATGGCGGCTTCCTCGTCGGCGGGATATTGCGAGGCAGCTTTGAGCATCACGCGGTTATAGGGTTCTGAGCCTACGGCGTAGGTGTTGGCTATGAGGTAGAAGTCGACCGGGCGCAGGCGCTCGGGGGTCTTCTCGAACATTTCCTTGAGGTGTTCTACGTCGATGTCGGTCTTGATGCTATAGCGTATGGTGTAGTCACTATGGCGCAGGGCGGGATAGACTTCGGCAAGGATGTAGCGGTACTCCTCGGGGTAGAGGTTCTGTATCTTGGAGTTGCGGGGGTCGGGCTCGAGCGAGAGGTCATTGGCGATAGCGAGAATCTCGTCGCGGTGGGCTATCTCGTTGTTTTCGAGCCAGCGGCGCAGGCCGTCCCAGTCTTCAGGCTCGTAGTCGGTGTGCATGACGTCGGGGTTGAAGCCGGGGTAGCGCTTTACGAGGTCGGCGGTGACATATTCCTTGAGGGTGTTGGTACGGCCCATGGCGAGGCGCACGTTGTTGCTGTACGAGCCCTCGGGCGAGGCGTAACCCTTGATGGTGATGCGGGTTATGATGGCGTCGGGGTCCTGTGCTACTACGTCGACCGACTTGATGATCTTGTCGATCTCGGCGCGGTTGCCGCGATAGTCGGGTTTGAGCTCGGTGCGGTTGACAACGAAGTCGACGAATGCCGAGCCTTGCGCCTCGATGGTGATCGTGGAGTCGCCGGTGAGGGCGATGTAGAGGGGCGCGAGGGGCATGACGGGGTCGCGGTAGTCATGACGTGCAACGAGTGTGGGGCCCTGGCCTACGGGGGCGTCGCAGCAGTTGGCTGTGGCGCGCGCGATATTGAGGTCGCTCTGGTTCATCCATGGCTGCCAGGGGGTCTCAAAGCGGTAGCTGAGAGGTTCGCCCTTGCCGGCTTCGAGCATGCGCTCGGAGGCGGGGAGGTCGTTGTTGCGCAGGTGTGAGAAGTAGCGGTTGCGTCCGGCGATGCGCACTGTGGGCATGACGATGGAGTCGTTGCCGCTCTCGGAGCGGAGGACGGGGGTGAGAATCATCTCGCGGTCGCGTCCGGGCTTGATGTCGGCGGGGTTGACTTGCATCGTGAGAACGTAGTTGGAAGCTACGCGGCCCGATGTGAGATTGTCGACACCCTCGAATGAAACCTCGGCAGCACCGGCCGAGATGGTGGCGATGGCAGCGAGAGCGAGGGTATATATCTTATGTGTCATAGTGTGGTTGGTATCGGTGTGTGGTGGTGGAGGTGTTAGAAGGTATAGATGAGGTTGACAGCAGCCTTGGTGGGACCGACGTAGTTGTGGGGCTTGTCGCGCTCGATGCGCTTGCCACAGTCGGCACACTCAAACTTGTCGTAGCGGGTGTAGACCCATCCGAAGCCTATCTCGGCCTCGATGTTCCAGTGACGGTTGAGAATCCAGGAATAACCGTAGACTATACCGGCGCCGGCCATCCAGCCCTGGTAGCGGTAGTCTTTAAGCTTGCCGAAGTCGGTGCCGAGCATCTTGAAGTTCATGTCGAGGTTACCCCAGTTGTACTGGCCGCCTACGAGGTGGCCGCCGATGAAATGACCCGAGAATGCCTGGCAGAACCAGTAGCGTGCTTCGGGCATAATCGACCATTGTTTCCAACGGTGGTTGTTGATGGCCCAGGCGTTAAGGTTACCGCCCAGCTCGGCAGTCCACTTGGGAGCGAGTTTCATCTCGAAAGCTCCGTTGAGGGTGAGTGTGGCATCGCTCAGCAGGTTGCTCTTAACAGCATAATTCTGAGCCTCGGCCGAAAAAAAGCCAAGCGCTACGACAATACCACATAGGATACCCTTTAGGGATTGTTTCATTGCTTTATATGTTTGGTTAATGTGTGTAGTCATCTCTAACAATCGGTGTTATTCAAAGCATTGGTTTTATGTACCTGCAAGAGGGAGTTTGAGAGTTAGTAATATGTGTTAAAAAAATGTGCTCCAAGATGTCATTAGGTTTGTCACTTCTGCACATGGACTGCAAAATTACAAAATTCCGGGATAAAACAACCAATTGTATCGTCCTGAAAAAAGTTGACTCGGAAAAGGTTGATGATTATGTTTGATT
>CANDNO010000122.1 GCA_947386115.1 uncultured Muribaculaceae bacterium | reverse complement strand
GAATGCACCATGTGCAGTATTCCTGCACACCGAAGTTAATTAATCACAATACAGCGAAAATAATTCACTCTATTGGCGTAAATTTGTAGTAACGATGACAAACCCGGCTATACATATAATAATAGTGGCAGCGGGCACGGGCAGCCGATTCGGCTCCGACCTGCCCAAACAGTTCTGCATGCTCGACAAATCACCCGTATTGTGCCATACTATAAGGCATCTGCTCGAAGCTGTGCCTCAGGCACATATCATAACCGTCGTGAGCCCGTTGATGGTGAGCTACTGGCAGGAACTTGCAACGATGCACGGAGTCCCGGCCGGAAGAATTGTCGAGGGGGGAGCCACTCGCTGGGAATCGGTAAAGAACGCTCTCGATACAATCGACGACAGCGACGACAGCATCGTGCTCGTTCATGACGGTGCACGCCCTCTCGTTGACTGCGACACAGTCAACGGCGTTATCGATGCCACCCACCCAGGTTGCTCGGCCGTGCCGGTAGTGCCGGTAACCGACTCGCTGCGACACCTTAATGCCGACGGTACATCGACAGCCGTCAACCGCAGTGACTACCGGGCTGTAGTGACCCCCCAGGGATTCATGCTTTCCGACCTCCGTCAGGCCTACCGTCTACCCTACTCCCCATTGTTTACCGACGATGCCTCGGTCATGGCTGCGGCCGGATTTACCGAAACCATACTCGTAGAGTCAAAAGCTTCCAACATCAAGATAACCAATCCCGGCGACCTCGCTCTGGCCTCCTGGTATCTCACACATAGGCTATGAACGGTCTGCGGCGTCGCGAGATAATGTACATAAAGGGTATTGGCCCCAAACGCGCCGAGCTGCTTGAAAAGGAGCTTGGCGTGAAGACATTCTACGACCTGCTGCACCACTTTCCACACAGCTATCTCGACCGCTCGTCGATATACCGCATAGCCGACCTCTCGGGCGAGATGCCGGCCGTACAGCTCAAAGGGCGATTCGTGACATTCAACACCATAGGCGAGGGGGCAAAAACGCGCCTCGTGGGACTGTTCAGCGACGGCACCGGCACAATCGAAGTAGTGTGGTTCAGACGCATCAAGACGTTGAAAGACATGTATGTCACCGGGCGCGACTACATCCTTTTCGGCAAGCCCGAGGTGTTCAACGGCCGCTGGAGCATGGTGCACCCCGAGATCGACATAACGACCTCGGTCGGAGCCTTGCAGGGGCTACGCGGAGTGTACCCGCTCACCGAGAAACTGCGGTCGGCCGGAATTTCGTCGCGCGTGATTCACAGCTACGTGCAGAGCGCGCTGGCCACCGTCAAGAGTGTAAACGACCCGCTGCCGGCCGCCATGCTCGAGCGCTACCGCCTCATGCCGCTGCTTAAAGCGCTCGTAACAATACACAATCCGGCCAACCCGGCCGAACTGCAACAGGCCAAATACAGGCTTAAGTTTGACGAGCTTTTCTTCCTGCAACTAAACATTCAACGATACAGCGCCCGCCGCAACACTCAGCTTGCCGGATTCCGGTTCCCGCGTATAGGCCGTTTCTTCAACCAGTTCTACAACGAGTGCCTGCCATTCCAACTTACCGGCGCTCAGAAACGCGTCATTAAAGAGATACGCGCCGACATGGGTAGCGGCCGACAGATGAACCGCCTGCTTCAAGGCGATGTAGGCAGCGGAAAAACGCTCGTCGCCTTGCTGTGCATGCTCATAGCTCTCGACAACGGCACGCAGGCATGCCTTATGGCACCTACCGAGATACTCGCTACGCAGCATTTCGAGACAATCTCGAAACTCGCTTCACCCATCGGCATAAACGTAAAATTACTCACCGGCTCAACACGCAAAAAAGAGCGCGACGTGATTCACCGCGAGCTCGAGGATGGGTCGCTGCATATCCTCATAGGCACCCATGCCGTCATCGAGGACAATGTGAAATTCAAAAATCTGGGATTTGTTGTGATTGACGAGCAGCACCGCTTCGGCGTTATGCAGCGTTCACGACTGTGGCAAAAGAACAGCACGCCACCACATGTATTGGTTATGACGGCCACCCCGATTCCCCGCACGCTGGCAATGACTGTCTATGGCGACCTCGATGTGTCGGTTATCGACGAGCTGCCTCCGGGTCGAAAACCGGTAACGACTCTGCTACGCTACGACAATTCGCGCCTTGACGTGTACAAGTCGATCGGACGCCAGCTCAAACAGGGGCGACAGGTCTACATAGTTTATCCTCTCATCAAGGAGAACGAAAAGCTTGACCTGAAATGCCTCGAGGAGGGTTATCAGAGCATCCGCGACAATTTTCCGAGCTATAACGTCGCCTACGTTCATGGCCGCATGAAACCGGCCGAGAAGGACTGGCAGATGGAACTCTTCGCATCAAACAAGGCCCAGATTCTCGTCGCCACGACAGTAATCGAGGTGGGAGTAAACGTGCCCAATGCAACCGTAATGGTTATTGAAAACGCCGAGCGGTTCGGACTGTCTCAGCTCCATCAGCTGCGCGGGCGCGTAGGTCGCGGCGCCGACCGCTCATACTGCGTGCTCATGTCCAAACCGCAGATTTCGCGCGAAACCCGCCAGCGGCTTGAGCTGATGACCACAACAACCGACGGATTCATCATAGCCGAAGCCGACCTGAAAATGCGTGGCCCGGGCGACCTTGAGGGCACGATGCAAAGCGGTATCGCGCTCAACCTGCGCATCGCCAATCTGGCTACCGACGGCACTATCGTGCAACTCGCACGCGATGCAGCCGAAGACTTGCTTGACTCGGACCCCGGTCTGGAGCATCCTGCCAATGCGGCTATCGCGCGCGAGCTCAACACGCTGTTCAACAAACAGATCGACCTAAGCCGTATAAGTTAGCGAACAACAGTTATAAATCTACTGTTATCACGGGCAGTTCCTCGCCGAAAGTGTCAAACACGCTTATCTTCAGAGGGGCCTCCTTGGTACGGCAATAAGTGTGATAGTAGCCGGTCGACTCGGCAAAGCCTTTCACTCTAGAGGAAATGTATGCATCGTTGTTTTCCTTGTGGGCCATGTAGCTGTCGCGGTTCATATCGCGCAGGTATATGGTGACGCCAACCTCATTGGTATCGGGATTATACACGAATTTTCGCATCGATATATAATCATCGGTTATAGCAAAATCAATGTTAGGCGAAAAAGCGCCGTATGCCTCGTAAAGGAACGGACGGTCATTCTCGGGATGATGATCACAACGCGCCGCAGCAGCCTCATTGCTATGATTCACACTCCATCCGGTAAAGTCATTGACAGTCAGCTGGCCCTCGCCCGGTATTGTAAGAATCACAGTACAGCTGTCCCGGTTAAACGCATATACATTACCAAAGTCATTGCAAGCCACATACATGCCGTCAACCCCGGCCGGCTCAATATCCAAGCCGTAACCGTCTTCAAGGACGTATTGCGGGTTAAGCATGGCATAAACCACTTCAACATTATACGTTACGTCGGTCTTGGGATCGGTTAGGTCCATCGTAGAATGTACGGCACCGCGGCGACTCGACGATGTACCGGAAACCTCAAGAGTTGAAGGGGCGGTAAACGTAAAATCTTTACCCTCGAACGTCTTTACCGATGGACCACATGACACGATTGACAGCGCCGATGCTATCACGGTCGCAAAAGATAAGAATTTGTGAGCAGGTCTCATTGTGAAAATATTAGGTTATCAAATCAAGGATTCAGCAGGTCGGGATTAAAGAAATCAAATACATCGTTGGCGAGTTCAAGGGCATGGCGGGCAGGGCTGTCGGGATTAATCTCGACGGCGCGCCGATAGCAGTTGACAGCCTCTGAGTGATCACCAAGCTGCCAATAAAGCCTCCCCATCGCATAGTAGAAATTGTCATCATGAGGATTCTTCGTGACAAGCTTTCTGAGTTTCTCAATAGCCTCTTGTGGCTTTCCGTTATCAATTAATGTAATAATTTCTTCTGGAAGCATGACTTTTTTGACAGTTATTTTGTTTACATTTGCAAAGATACATTATTAGTCTGACAAAGTAACTATGAATAAAATTAAATTTATATCACTGTCATTGGCTTCGTTAGCAAGCCTGACAGCTATCGCTGCCGACCCTACCGACACGCATTATACGATGGACGAATGTGCCGGCAGCCTGATGCCATACCCCATCCCCGAGCACGGAATAACGCTTCCCGACAGTCTCACGCCGGTATTTATAAACCATGTAGGGCGGCACGGAGCGCGTTTCCCCTCGTCGCCAAACGCAACTATAAGTGTGAGCCGTGCATTGATGCGCGCCGACTCGCTCGGCACAATCACCACCAAAGGACGTCAACTACAAAAGCTCGTAAACTTCGTGCTCGAAACCTCACACAACCGCTGGGGAGCTCTCGACTCTCTGGGTATGGCCGAGCAGCGGGGAATAGCATCGCGCATGTTCATGAACTTTCCTACTCTTTTCAATGACGGTGTGGTAAACGCCATCTCGAGCTACGCGCCACGGTGTGTAATGAGCATGTATGAATTCACTCACCAGCTTGACAGACTCAACAATCACAATGAGATCGTGACTTCATCGGGCCGGCAGAATTCACCGCTACTTAGACCGTTTGACATCGATACCGAATATGTAGAATGGAGAAAAAGCGATGACTATAAAAAGGTCTACGACGACTTTGTCGAGCAAGTTGTACCGGCAACGGCACTCCAGCGGGTACTGGGCAAAGAATATCCGCTTGACGAAAACTGGCGATCACTTGCACTTAACGAGTATTATGTGGTTGCCGGCATGGGTGCGATGGGACATCCTATCGATGCCACCGAGTATTTCACCCCCGAGGAATACAACTCGCTATGGTCATGCTTCAACATGCGACAGTACCTGCAGCGCACAGCCACGACTTTATCGACCATTCCGGCCGAGATAACATCAAAGTTGATTCAGGATCTTATACTGACATTTGACGACGCCGTGAAAGGACAGAATGTGGCAACCGTGAGCTTGCGATTCGGCCACGCCGAGACTCTTATGCCCCTCCTTTCACAGTTGCATATTCCTGGTTGCTACTATATGACAAATTACTTTGACACAGTAGCACTGCACTGGAAAGATTTCTATGTCGTTCCCATGGCATCAAACTTGCAAATGATACTGACACGGAGCGAGAAAGGCCGATACTACATATCGACATATCTCAACGAACAACCGGTAACACTTATTCCCGGCGATAACAGGATGGTAATACAATATACCGAAGCCCGTGACTACATGACCCGCTGCCTGCCAATGCATCTTCAAATCTAAAGGCAGCGGCGGATCAATTACGGTGATTTATAAACGAAGAAAACCCCGGGACAGTGCCTTGTCAGAAGGCTTGTCCCGGGGTTTCCGGTTG
>CANDNO010000121.1 GCA_947386115.1 uncultured Muribaculaceae bacterium | reverse complement strand
TTAAACCTCACCACGCCGATGGTACTGCGAAAGTGGGAGAGTAGGTAACCGCCCCTATCAACCGGAAACCCCGGGACAAGCCTTCCGACAAGGCACTGTCCCGGGGTTTTCCTTTTCCCTACACCCACCACCACTCAAACGCTTTCTAACTTTAACCCGCAGAAAACACCCTTGGGACGCTGCCTTTTGATTTGAAGATTCATCGGCATGTAGGTTGACTATAAATCAGTAAGTTACTCTACTAAATGCCCTCTGGATATTGGTATTGATGTTTGCCTGCGGTTGCTTTACCATAGCCTATAGCTTTAACAGGGCATCGGTGGTAGCATCGCAGGCACAGTGCGCAACGATTGCCCCACTTGGGGTGCCCATTTACTATTGTTATGTTTTCCATAGGGCATTGTTTGGCACATTTGCCGCACGAGATGCAGGCTTCTGTGCTGTGGAACGGCTTCGGTGACATTGCGTATCTGATAAACCAGGGGTAGATGAGATGGCTTTTTATCCATGCAAATCGTCCTTTCAGCATATCGTCATCAGTACACTCGGTCGTGATACGCTTCACAGCATGTTGTATTGCCGCTTTGGATTCAAGGAGCTTTTTGGTTTCAAGTTCTTTGCTGTCTGTGTCGAATCCTTTCATCAGAACATAGGTGTTGGGCATCACTATTGATGTCGCACTCCCGGTTTCCCAACCCTTTTTATTGATTTCCTTCCTCCATTGTTGTGCTGTGAGACCGGTGTCATCGCCACAGCTCACTACAAGATGATGCACGCAATTCCCTGCGGTTTTAGTCCTGCATTTTTCTATAAAATTTACAACGACGGGTGGTACTCCCCATGAATAGACCGGGAATACCCATACTATAATGTTGTCTTCACAATAGATTTCTTTTTGCTCGGGATTAATCAATAGTTCACCCTCAAGCGCAATGCATTCACATTGCAACGTTTTGGCAATAGAAACGGCAATAGCTTTACTATTGCCGTTTCCTGAAAAGTATATAACCATTTTTACGTAGGTATTTTACACGATTGTTACTTGCGTGGCTCCATATCCATACTCGCGGAACGAAGCGTCTTGTACGCGATGTCCTTTGTAGCGGTGGTTAAGTTCTTTCATAAGGGCATTGCGAAGTACGCCTTCGCCTTTGCCGTGTATGAATACAATGCGCTGTCCATGGCGGCGGATATTCTCATCCATCACGCGGCGGAATTCATCGATCTGCAAGTTCAGCATATCGGCTGAACTCAGGCCATTAGTGTTGTCTATCAACTCGTTGATGTGCAAGTCAACTTCGATCAATTCACCGTTGCGTTTTTCCGATTTTTTGAGTTGACGTTTTACTACCGGTTTGCGGTCGATAGCACGCTTCTGCTTCATTGCTTTTTCGAGCTGGCTGCTGTCGACATTGTGCTGACGCTGCGGGCGGTCATCTTTTACTATGTCGTAGGCAATGACCGGCGTGTCGAAGTATGGATTGTAGTGAAAACAGTGCAGCTTGAAAAACCGCGTTGCGTCGAAGTTGTATTCGACCAGTGCCGGATTCTTCAGGTCAAACTCACGGTCCTGTTTGAACGCTATGTATTGGAATGCGATGCGGTCGATTCCCGACAGCATGTCGTTGGACAGCGTATCGATTCGAACCTGTATGTTTGGCTCTACAATTCCCGCATAGCGTGTTGTCCAACCTTTATCGCTGTCGCCACGAGTCATGTAGCTGAAGTACATGTAGTAGTTTGAATCGTTGACCAGGTATGCATCGAATGTGGTAGTATTGAGATGCTTAATCTCGACAGGCTCGTAGCCCAGTACAAGATTTATTGTATCTCCGGTCTCTGTTTCGGATGTATCCTCGTCGCTTACTGTGTATGTATTGGTGTCGGCAGCCACAGCAACCGCAGGTGCCTGCGGCTGCTGTGGGGTGTTTGCTTTCTTGTTCTTGGAACTGTCGTTGGCAGGGGCATTGGCGTCGACAACGACACACTCTTTGAGAAGTACGGGTACCTCGAAGCCGTCGGAGTCCTCCACATGTGCGATGTTGCCGTCAATCCTTACGATGCGACCTCCGCCCACCGTGTTTAGAAATCGGACTATGTCTCCTATTTTGGCCATAAGTAACTCTAAAAAATTAGTTTATAATATTCAATTATTAAATAACTCGTGCCTACTGCGGCGCTTTTTGACTTCGTTCGGTGCTTTTTGCTTTCATCCTCAGTTTTGTAGCTTGCTACACGCCTTCGTCTTCAAATAAAAACCACTCTAACAAACCTCAAAAATCACTCGCAGCTAATTTTTGCGAGTTACTTATTATTTTTTCTTTGAATCAATATCTTTGAGCAGGGTTTCAACAGCTACTCTGAGCTGGGTGTCCTCACCGTTGACCACCTTGGCGGGATCATTGTCAATGAGCACGTCGGGATCAAGCTGTGAGTTCTCGAGATAACTGCCGTCGGGGAGCTGATATCCGATGACGGGAATACCGAATACGAGGCTGGGATCCTGCATCGTTACCCAGTTTACGCTGGTCATTGTGCCCGCTACCGGCATGCCGACGAGTTTACCGATGCCTTTGTGCTTGTACACCCAGGGGGTGCCGTGGGCATTGGAGTAGCAAGCCTCACATTGCAGCATGATGCTCGGTTTGTTCCAGCGACGGCTTGGCATATCGCACGATTCTACGCCGCGAACCACCTGAGTGAAGTATTTCTCGCCCGAGAACAGCACCTCGATGTCTTCGTGCATGCGACCTCCACCGTTCCAGCGAATGTCAATCACGATTCCGTCGCGGTCGTTGTATTTGCCAAGGATGTCGGCATAGATGGGGCGGAAGCTTGCATCGTTCATCGACGCGATGTGAACGTAGCCGAGGCGTCCGTTAGACCAGCGGTCAACGTCGGCAGCGCGCTGTTTCACCCAGCGGTCATAGAGCAGTGAATTCTGCATGCCGGTGCTTATGGGTTTCACTGTCTCGTCGACTTTCTCACCGCCGGGAAGGGTAAATGATACGCGGGTCTTTTTGCCCGACAGGTCAGTGAATATCTGTGCATAGTCGGCATTGGCATCGATCTTGTTGCCGTTGATGGCCGTGATGATTGCCCCGGGAGCCATCTTGCTTGAGGCTTTGTCGAAGGGACCGTCGACGAGAATCTCATCAACTTTGAGGCCATCACCTGTGTAGGTCATGTCGTATAGCAGTCCCAGAACGGCTGTGCGGTCACCCTGCGAGGTTGCGCCGGCATAGTAACGTCCGCCTGTGTGTGATACATTGAGCTCGCCGAGCAGTTCGCTAAGCATCTCGGCGTAGTCGTAGTTGTTGTCGATGTGAGGGAGGAATTTCTTGTAATGTTTTACGAGATTGTCCCAGTCAACACCGTGCATATCCTTGCGGTAGAACATCTCTTTCTCCGATTTGTACACATTGTCGAGCATGGCTTCACGTTCGGCCACATGGTCAACGTTCATCGTACCGCGCGCTGTTATGGCTGTGAGCTTATCCGACTTCATGTCGAATTTCTTGGGCTGGCTGCCAAGGATGAAAGCAGTCTTGCCGCTCTTGTCGGTAGCAAAATATGAATATCCCAGGTTGGTTTTGTTTACGAGACGGGGTTCACTTTTGCGCAGGTTCATTTTCCACAGGTCATAACCTTTATCGAATGCCGAGAGGAAGTAGAGATTCTCGCCGTCGGCATCAAGAGTAGCGTCGGCAAGGCTCGACGAGAAGGGGGTGAGGCGCTCGACGCGGTCCTGAATACCGTCGAGTTCCACTACTATATCCTTTGACGATTTCTTGTCGCCATCGGCCTTTTTATCCTTGTCGGCATCATCTTTTTTGTCTTTTTTATCAGCGTCGTCCGATTTCTTGGACTTCTTTTTTGCTTCTTTATAGAGAGCGTAGTCCTCGTCGTTGAGACGGTATTTATCGCGGGCCTCACGATTGAGGAATACGATCATAACGTCGTCCTGCGAACCCCACGACGCGTGGGCGCGCATGCCGTAGCGCTCGGTGAAGAACAACAGAGCGTTGCCATCCATCACGAAATGAGGATTTGACTCGGTGTAACCACTCTGGGTTATGTTGGTTATCTCGCCGGTCTCGACATTGAGCAGTGCTATGTCGGTGTAAGGATCGTGCTTGTTGTCAATTACCTCCATTGCTATCCAGCGACTGTCGGGCGACCATACGTAGCTGAAGCCTCCCGAGCGGCGTGCCATTGTAGAGCCGTCGGTGAGCTGACGTGTTTTTCCGCTCTTTATATCGCGAACCATCAGCTTGTTACGGTCCTTGATGTATGAGAGCGTTTTGCCGTCGGGCGATACGTCGGGATAGGTTCGCTCTACCTTGTCGTCGTCAAACACACGCTCCTCTTTGATTACCGTCGCGTTGACAAAGTCGGGGTCATCGTCGTTGGCAATCGTAGCCTTGTAGATGTTGAAGTAGCCGTCGCGCTCGCTCACGTAGTAGAGAGTGCGGTCGTCGCCCCATACCGGCTGACGCTCTGCGGCAGCGGTCGACGTAATCTGTTTGGTCGTAGGATACTCCACCGATGTAACAAACAGATCGCCACGCGAAGTGAATGCGAGCATCTTGCCGTCGGGCGAAGGTATGCCGCCCGAGGTGCGTATAGCTATTTTTTCTACGTTGTCGATAGGATCGGTAACGAGAAGATCGATTTTGACTTTCCACGGGCGTGCGCCGGGGGTGAGTGTATATATCTCACCGTCATAGGCGTATGCGAGCACCCCGTTGTCGGCTATCGATAGGAAGCGGGCGGGGTGGGCCGAATGATTTGAAATCTTTTTTGCTTTCGAGAAATCGTCGGCCGGGGCACTGTAAACGTTGAATGACCCTCCGTCGCGTTCACTGAGGAAGTAGACAGTCTTACCGTCGGGCGATACAACGGGGTTGCGGTCCTCGCCGGGACGGTTTGTCATGTTGGTGTATGTGCCCTTGACGGGATCATATTTCCAGATGTCGCCGGTCACTGATGATGTGTGGCGTTTTCGCCACTCATTCTCCATGCCGGGGCGCACCTCATAGTACATCGTCTTGCCATCTGGAGCGAAGTCGATATTGTTGGCCGGGGTTGCTATAATCTGAGTGAAAGCTCCACCGGTCACTGGCACGCTGTATAGCTCGGCCAGGCGTGAGGTGGGGAATAGCGCACTCGAGGCCGGGTCCTGAATCGAAGCCGAGTAGATTACCGATTTACCGTCGGGGGCAAATGACTCGGGAATCTCCGACGCCGAGTAGGTAGTAAGGCGGGTAGGTGTACCGCCTGCTGCCGGAACTATAAATACGTCAAAGTTACCGTGTTTGTCTGATGCAAAGGCGATTGACTTGCTGTCGGGCGACCACACAGGGTTGCACTCGTAGTCGGCTGCCGTCGTGATGCGTTTTGCCTCGCCGCCTGCGGCAGGAACTGTATAGATATCGCCGCGATATGTGAAAGCTATCGATTGCCCGTCGGGCGAGATCTTCACATCGCGTAGCCAAAGCGGAGTTATGGCCGACGCCGATACCGACGCCGCAGCCACAATTAACAGTGAAAGTGTTTTCTTCATTACCGGAAGTATATTTAGTGATTGATTTACAAATTATATCGTAAAGTTACTCAAAAACGTTCCTTTATGCAAGAATATCTCAGTCAGAATTACCTAAAGTCAAAGTCGAAACGCAATTTACACCTGCACAGCTTCATATTTTTT
>CANDNO010000120.1 GCA_947386115.1 uncultured Muribaculaceae bacterium | reverse complement strand
AAAGTATCACATTTGTTTTGAAACAGCAACACTTTTTTACAGTTCTTTACCCTGAATAAAGGCACACACGTCACTTTTTGAGCTACCGAGGCGGCTCAAACTGTTAATCGGTTCTGAAAAACATCAGAGTTTGGCCCGGTAGCAACGGCGGCGTTTATGTTGCCGGCGCTCGAAGTATTCCCATTGTTTCTGAACATTCTCGTTCTCCTCGAGCTCGGGATTGCTCTCGGCCTGCTTGAAGCCCGAGCGCTGGAACGCGGGAATGAGCTCGGTGAACAGCAACGCGTTCACACCTTTCCCCTGATACTCGGGGTCAATGGCCACAAGAAGGAGATCGACAGTGTCGACATGGCCGAACAATGGTTTGAGCATATAGCGCCAGCCCAGCGGGAACAGGCGGCCGCGGCTCTTCTGCAGGGCGTGCGAGAACGACGGCACGGAGATGCCGCACCCCACGAGATGATCCTCAGCATCGACAATCACACACAGGTTGTCGAGCTTGATGAGACCGAGGTACTGCTTGATGTAGTGGTCGATCTGGCGGCGCGTGAGCGGCGAGTAGCCGTAGAGCCGGTCGTAGGCGCGGTTGATGAGCTCGAACAGCTGCAGGCCGTAGCGCTCCTTAAGTTCTTTGCGCGATTTCACATGGGCCACGCTCAGGTTGAATTTCTTGCGCACGATTTCGGCTATGCGTTTGTGCTTGTCGGGGATGGTGTCGGGGATGGGGATGAGATATTCCACCCAGTCGACATCCTTCACCATGCCGCGGCGCTCCATGTGGGCGGGATAGTAGGGATAGTTGTAGATTGTGGCCATCGTACCCACCTGGTCGAAGCCCTCGATGAGCATGCCCTCGTGGTCCATGTCGGTGAACCCCATAGGGCCCACGATGTGGGTCATGCCCTGCTCGCGACCCCACTGTGACACTGCGTCAAAAAGGGCGTCGACAACCTCGGCGTCGTCGATAAACTCTACGAAACCGAATCGCAGGTCTTTCTTTCCCGTGCGCTCGTTTACGACATCGTTGATGATTCCGGTGATACGTCCTACAGGCTTGCCGTCGCGGTAGGCCATGAACGATTGTGCGCGACAGAAGTCAAACGCCGGGTTCTTCTCGGGCAGCAGCGTGTTGACATCGTCCATTATCAATGGCGGCACAAAGTACTCGTTGCCACGGTACATGTCGATGCCGAATTTCACATACTTTTTCAGTTGGCCTTTTGTAGCCTCTATGGGTTGAATTGAAACGCTCATTCTTTCTTTGTAGAAGTAGTTTAGGGATTATTTGCCCGTGAGGGTGAGACAGTAGCCTATCACTCCGAGCATTGCCACCAGGAACACGATGAGGACGGTGAGCCGGCGGTTGGAACGGTTCTCGAGTGCGAGCTTAAGCTCCTGGATATCGCGGTAGCGGCTCTTGGGCTCGGGATTGGTACACTTGGCGGCCACGCGGCGCAGATTGGCATATCGTGCCGGGTCGGGGACAGCCTTGAGCACCTCGGTAAGCACGAGTCCGAAATTGAAGATGTCCTCCGATGCCTCGGCGGGCGACAGGTGGGCTTTCTGGTCGAAACCCACATTGATGAGCTTCAGGTTGCCGATATTCTCGGTAAAGATGATATTCTCGGGCCTTATGGGGTGATGGACTATATGATTGGTCTGGATATATTCCATCGCGTCGACAAGCTGGTGGGTTATCTTGTCGACGGTATCGTCGGTCACCTTCTTGTTATCGATGAGTTTGCGCAGCGAGTCGCCGTAGACATCGTCGGTGATGATACAGCGTCCCAGCCCGGGCACTTCCTCATAATCGTTGATCATGACGATGTGGGGATGGGCGAGATTGTAACGCACGTCAAATTCCTTGGCAATCATGGCCTGATACTCCTCGTTGTCGCGATACTGCTCTTTCAGGGTTTTAAGCATCAGCCACTTGCCATATTTCTTGGCCGTGTAGACATCATAGAATTCCTCGTCCCACTCGGGCAGGTGTTCTATCTCGGTCCACTTCTGGTCGGACGGTATTTCGTGGGGATTCATATCGTTGAGTTTGTCTTGTTTTGTTTCTTGCTGTGATAGGTGTTGAAATACAATATATGCTCGCGGCCGGTGTCATCGAGGGTAAACTTGATGGCGTCGACAGGGCCTACACTCGAGCGGCCGAGGATGGCCGTGGCGCCGAACACGTCTTTCACGAGCGACAGCGCGTCGTCGTAGGAGGTCACGAAAAAGGGAGCGTCGGGTATCGTGCCCAGGCCCGAGTTAAGAATGGCCATAACGATCATGTCGACACGCGCCGACAGCCCGGCAACGTGGACTTTGACCGCGGGGTCGGTGCTGTTGGTGGCCGCCTTGACGGCCTTGGTATTCATATCGAGCGATACGGGTGTTGACTCGAGGGCCGATATTGCAAGACGGTAGGCATCGTTCCAGCGCGATTCCTCGAGAGCTGTCACGACATCGGTGCAGTCGACATC
Source organism: uncultured Muribaculaceae bacterium (assembly GCA_947386115.1). Lineage (GTDB taxonomy): Bacteria > Bacteroidota > Bacteroidia > Bacteroidales > Muribaculaceae > JAAVFS01. Next base: position 3,307 of record CANDNO010000120.1, on the reverse strand, counting down.
GGGGTTGTAGCCCGGCGAGCACACAAAGCCGTAGTAGACCGTCGACATGTCGCTCACATCGAGACTCGGGTCGCCGTTCTCGAAACGTGACAGCAGGGTGTCGTAGGCGGTGGGATTGAACGAGATATCGACATTGAGAGCCGTGTAGTCAACAGGCATGAATGCCTGCCCCGAAGCGGTATGAGCCCCGGCCACGACGGCAAATGCTGCCAACAGTTTTTTTATCGCTCTGTTCATATACTGTTATTCAAGTTCATAACCGGCGAGCTTCATGATCGTGGGCGCAATCTCGGTATTGTCCCGGAGAGCGCCGAACACCTCCATACCCTCGCCTATCGCATAAACGGGCACGGGATTGCCGGTGTGGCCTCCCGATGTCCAGCCGAAGCCCTGGTTGTCGTTGAGCACGCGGTAAACCTCGTTGGCCAGCGCGTTGAACGACGAGTAAAGCGTTTTCTCGTCGGCCAGCGTCTGCTGTTTCTCGAACATGGTGTCATAGAGCTCTTTGAGGCGTGCCTCCTGCTTTTCGTCGACAGGGACTACGCGCCACAGCCCGGTCTTGCCGGCGGTGAACTCCTTGAACTTGTCCCAGGTGATGATCTCCTCGGGATTGTCGCGCATTCCCTTGACCGTGCGTGAGAACATGTCCTTGCTCATACACTGGTAGGGAATATACTCGGTGTGAGACGTATAGCCCACCTTGCGGTTGCCTAAGCTCATGCCGCCTGTCTCGTGGTCGGCGGTCACGATTATCACGGTCTCGTCGGGGTGCTGCTGATAGAATTTGTAGGCCTCGGCGAGCGCTTCGTTGAAGTTATACACCTCGACAGCCACGGTAGCGCCGTCGTTGCCGTGCCCCACATGGTCGATATTGCCACCCTCGACCATCATGAAGAAACGGTCGGGCGACACCCGCTGCATGTGCTCGATGGCAGCTGCAGTCATGTCGGGGAGGCGGAGCGCTCCGGGTATTGAATCGATGGTGAAGCCTACGTTTCCGTCGCTGAAAGGATCCTCGCTGTAAAGGAACACGCGGCGGCTGCCTGACGCGCGTGCGGCATCGGTCGACGTCACGAGGTCGATATCGTGGGAGCGCATATAGTCGAACAGGTCGTTGGGATTACCCTCGCGGTCGGTGGCGCCGCGCCAGCTCGACCCGGCGATGAACTCATAGCCGCTCTCGGCGGCCTGACGGCCTATTTCGTACGTAAGCTTGCGGGCGGGAACATGGGCGTAAAAGGCTCCCGGAGTGGCATCGTCAGGGGCCACGGTGGTGACCAGAGCCACACCCCACCCCGCGTCGTGAAGCACCTCGGCCATCGAGACGACGGCAGTGCTGTCGGGGGTCACACCGAGCATGCCGTTACGGGTCTTGTGACCGGTGGCAAGCGCAGTGCCGGCGGCGGCCGAGTCGGTTACAGTGCTCGATGTCGAGTAGGTCTCGAGCATTCCGGCATAGGGGAACTGCATCATGAGCAGCGGGTCGCTGTTGCCCAGAGCTACACGGTTGTAGGTCTGTGAGGCCGTCACCTGGCCTATACCCATTCCGTCGCCTATGAAGTAGAATATATAGCGCGGAGCGGCGGCCGACATGCTCATCGCCAGCCCCAGGCACAGTGTGATAATGGTGTTACGTAATTTCATTTTATAGTTTTGTAGGTTATCGGTTCAAAATTGCATCGATGTATCGGCGGTCGGGGCATAGCCGCGGAATCTTGCGCTGCCCGCCAAGCTTGCCGGTCGACTGTAGCCAGCTGTCGAAGGTTCCGGCCGGCACCGACTCGATCGTGAGCCGCGACAGGAAAATATCACCCTTGCGCTTTGCATCGTAGTCGCTGTTCTCGGCCCTGAGGTTATCGTCGAGCAGCGCCGCGAAGCGCTCGATATCGTCGGGACGCGAGGTCCACTCCACCACCCACTCGTGGCGGCCTCGTGTGCCGCAGGTGGCGTAGACCGGCGCGGCAGTATAGTTGGCAATCGACGCTCCCGTGGCGGCGCAAGTGCGTGCCACGGCGGCATCGGCGTTATATACCATTAGCTCCTCGCCGAAGGCGTTGATATACTGCTGAGTGCGTCCGGCAATGGTTATCGTCACCGGCTCGGTGCTCTCAATCATCACGGTGTCGCCCGGGCGATAGCGCCAAAGGCCGTTGCTCGAGGTAATGACAATTTCATATACCCGGCCCGCCTCGACCTGCCATGCAGCTACAGGCTCCCCACCCTCGACGGGAATGAACTCGTAGAAGGTGTCGACATCCATAAGCAGCAGCATCGCGCGGCTGTCGCGACTCAACTGCACGCCGAAGAATCCCTCGCTCGCATTGTAGGTCTCGAGATAGCGCATCGTCGGGCTGCCTATGAGCCGGCGGTACTCCTCGCGATAAGGCTCGAACGAGATACCGCCATGGAAAAACACCTCGAGATTGGGCCACACCTGGTGGATCGTGTCGGCTCCGGTCACTCTGAGCACCTCCTTTAGCACGGTCATCATCCACGACGGCACCCCCGAGAGGTTGGTGACATCCTGTTTAACCACCTCGGCAACAAGCTTCGGGAGCTTCTCGTGCCAGTCGGCCATCAGGGCAACATCCTTTCCCGGCACACGCAACAGCCCGGCCAGCGGATTGATACACTCTATGAGATGGGCCGACAGGTCGCCTACCTTGACTCCCGCGGGATATCCTGGACCAAGCTCGTTGGCAAAACTTCCACCGAGTATCAGCGCCTTGCCGCTCATTATGCGGCTGTCGGGGTACAGCGAGAGATAGCGGGCCACGACATCGGTACCGCCACGGTAATGGCTGCGCTGCAGCCCGCGGTCGGTGATGGGAATATATTTGCTCTTGCCACCCGATGTTCCGCTCGACTGGGCGAAACGGCGTGTGACACCCGGCCACAGCACTGATTGCTCGCCACGAATCATATCCATGACCAGTGGGCGGATATCCTCATAGCTCACGAGCGGACAACGCTCACGCCACGTCTCGTAGTCGAGGCCCGGTTCAAAGCCATGCTCGCGTCCCCACCGGGTATCGCTGCCGGCCTTGAGCAATGACGACAATACAGCACGCTGCGACACCTCGGGCGAGGCGGCGCGTTCGAGCATGACGCGGTCGGCATGCTTGAAATAAGGACGCACTATCGGAGTAAAGTTCATCATCATTCGGGTTTAACACACAAAGATACGAATAAGTCGAGCGCAAAAGCAAATTTATTTGATTTTCCGCATAACATATTGTACACATTTGCTTTTGTGCAGGTTCAACTGGCAAGTGCAAAATTAGCGATTTGTTTGAAGAATTCGGTC
>CANDNO010000119.1 GCA_947386115.1 uncultured Muribaculaceae bacterium | reverse complement strand
CTAATTAAAAATCAACAATATAACCGACAAAATTCATTTTTTGTCATCTACTAAACCATTAATTTTATCATAAAACATTTAATTATTGCTAAATAAGCATTATCCTTGTACATTAAACTAATAAAACCAATTTATAAACTAAACCATTTATTTATGAAAAAATTTCTACTCACTCTCGTAGGCCTGCTGGCGATCACCACCGCCTCAGCCGACATTGTTGAAAACTTCGCTACTGCAACATGGCTTCCAACAGCCGATACTGACGCAGCAAAAGAGTATACTTCAACAACAACTGGCATTGTATATACTATGTCTCACTGTAAAAAAGGTGCTTATAGCGGATCAAGCTATCTTCAAGTGTCTGGCAAAAATTACAGCGGTGAAGCATATATAGAATTTGCCTTACCCGAAGGAACTAAATCAATAAAATTTCACACAGGAGCAAATGCTTCGACCAATGTAACAGCTACAATTACGGTTGGAAGCACAAAAATAGCAGAAAATCTTAAGTTTGCTACTAGAAATGCCGATTTCACTGCTAACGTGCCGGCTGACCTTCAGAATTCAAAAGAGACCTGCAAAGTACTTGTATCCAACAAATACAATGCACAGTTCTCGTCCATAACTTATGTTACTGACGGGGAAACTCCCGTTGGGCCGGAACCTGTAGAGAATACAAAGGTTGATATTGCAGCCTTCTTGGCTTCGGCTGACGCTAACGTGACTTATGAGTTCACAAAGCCCGTAACCGCAATCTATCAGAACGGCAGTAGCTTGTACGTAACCGATGGAACAGGTTATATGCTGATTTTCGGAACACTGACTAACAAATACAACAACGGTGATATTATTCCGGCAGGATTTACAGGTAAATACAAAGATTTCAACGGACTTCCTGAACTTGAAAATGTTGCTTCTCTTCAGGCCGGAACTCCTGGAACCCCTGTAGAACCCACAGTTACAACTGTTGAAGATGCTAATGCAGAAGGCCTTAATGCCTATATTGAATTGGAAGGCGTTAACGTAACAGGCATGGCTGCCACTGGCAATTTCACCATCACCGATCCCGTAGCTAACGCCACAATCGTTGGCCGAAATAACTTTGGAATTGAGGCTGTAAACGGAGAGAATCTTACTATGCGTGGTTTTGTAGCTATTTTTAACGGCACATATCAGATTTATCCTATCGAAATCACAACAGCTTCGGGTAAAGAGGTTGTATCAGCTCCTACCTTCTCGCCTGCTGCAGGTGAGGTTGTTGCCGGAACCGAGGTTGCCATAGCTTGCGCTACCGAGGGTGCTTCAATCTACTATACTCTCGACGATTCTGAGCCCACGACTTCATCGGCCCTCTATTCTACACCTATCGTTATCGACCAGGAAACAACCATCAAAGCTCTTGCCGTTAAAGAGGGAATGGAAAACAGCGCCGTAGCTACCGCCACCTACACCATCAAGGTTCCTGCCGACGCTACATTCAACTTCACTGCTCCCGAGACTCTTACTCCCGCTTATCCCGCAAATAAAGATGATGAATCTCTCGAAGCTGACGGCACAGCAGGTAACAAACAAGCCATCGTGTCTGATATAACATTTACAAAGGGCAATGTTGCTGTAACAAGCACTAAGGGTACTTCAACCGATGCCAAGATTTACTACCAGTCGGGCGGTGCAATCCAGCTCCGTGTTTACAACGGCGGCTCTACAACCGTTAAGTCGTTGGATCCCGGAAACAACATCACAAAGATTGTCATCACATACAACAACGGAAGCTCAAGCTACAACAAGGTAACCGCACCGTCAGTTGGCACATGGGATAAGACAACCGGCACATGGACCGGCAATGCCCAGGAGGTAACATTCGCATACACCGGCACACAGCAGATCAATGCCATTGACGTATACTGCGCCCAGGGTCTCACCGGTGTTGACGACGTTGTGGCTGATGATGCCAACGCTCCCGTTGAGTACTACAACCTGCAGGGTGTGCGCGTTGAGAATCCCGAGAATGGCTTGTATATCAAGCGTCAGGGCTCAACAGTAACCAAGGTTATCATCCGCTAATCAGCGCTGACACATAACAACCTTTACAAGGGTCGCAGCCGCCATGGCCTGCGGCCCTTTTTGTGTCCCGCCGAAGGATTGAACCGCAAATTACGCGAATTTCGCAAAATTTTTTCGGGGCTGTCGTTTTTATTTTTGAATCGCGAATTTCGCGAATTTCGCAAATTTTTATTTTTCGGGGCTGTCGTTTTTTTTGAATCGCGAAATACGCAGATTACGCGAATTAGGAGTTAATGGCGTGCTGAAAAAAAATAAAATTTGCGTAATTCGCGTAATTTGCGATTCAAAACCTTTACCAGCGTAATTCGCGATTCAAAACCTTTACCAGCGTAATTTGCGATTCTTACTTCTTCACGGAATTTGCGATTCAAAACTTACTTTTCACGAAAAAAATTGTTATGTTTGTAGTCAGCTATTTGTGCGGTGGCTTTTCCGCACGGTTTTTATGAGAGCATTATGAGTAACCAATTGAAAGTATATATCGACAACATAGGGCGTTACGTCGACTTTACCGGCGGCGAGACACTCCTCGACGTGCTGTCGCGCGTCAAGGACGAGATAGGCTTCGCGCCCATCTGTGCCCACGTCAACAACAAGACCGAGGACCTGCGGTTCCCGCTCTTCGCCCCCAAGAAGGTGGAGTACCTGCCCATCGACTCGTCGTCGGGCCAGCGCGTCTATGTGCGCTCGTTGTGCATGATGCTCTACAGGGCCGTTTCGGAGGCTTATCCGGGCGCGCGACTGAGCGTGGAGCACTCTATATCGCGCGGCTACTACTGCCGCCTGCAGGGTGTCGAAGTCACCCCCGAGGTGGTCGAGAAGCTCAAACGCCTCATGCAGGATCTCGTGGCCCGCGACTTAACCTTCGAACGCAAGGAGCGCCTCACGGTCGACGTCAAGGAGATGTTCCGCCGCCAGGGTCTTGACGACAAGGTACTGCTGCTCGATACGCTCCATAACCTGTACACCACCTATTACCGCCTCGACGGACTGCTCGACAGCTACTACGGTGCTCTTGCGCCATCGACCGGACTGCTCAAGGCGTTCGACCTGCAGCCCTACCACGAGGGGATGCTACTGCTCGCCTTTGACCCTGCCGACCATTCGAAACCGCGCACGTCGGTGGCACAGGAGAAAATGTACCGCGCGTTCACCGACCACCTGGCTTTCAACCGCGTGATCGGTGTCAAGAACGTGGGCGAGCTCAACCGCGCTGTGTCGGAGGGCCGGTCGGCCGACCTTATCAATGTAGCCGAGGCCCTGCACGCCAAGAAGATATCGTCGATTGCCGACGATATCACGATGCGCTTTGCACGCGGCGGCGCCCGAATCGTGCTCATCGCCGGGCCCTCGTCGTCGGGCAAGACCACGACCACTAAGCGACTCGCCACCTACCTGGTTACCAACCTGTTGAGACCACAGATGATCTCGCTCGACGACTACTTCATAGACCGCGTCCACACTCCCCGCGACGAGAAAGGCGACTATGACTACGAGTCGCTATACGCGCTTGATCTCAAGCTGTTTAACGAGCACCTTAACGCTCTGTGCAACGGCGAGGAGGTGGAGATACCAAGCTATAACTTCGAGACGGGACAGCGGCGCTTCAAGGGCAACAAGCTGCGCCTTGACGACAACTCGGTATTGCTCATCGAGGGCATCCACGGCCTCAATCCCGAGCTCACGGCGTCCGTTCCCGAGGAGCTGAAATACCGCGTGTATGTGTCGGCTCTCACCACGCTGTCGATCGATGACCACAACTGGGTGCCGACGACCGACAACCGCCTGCTGCGCCGCATCATACGCGACCATAAATACCGCGGCACATCGGCTATCGAGACCCTGCGCCGCTGGGCGAGCGTGCGCCGTGGCGAGGAGCGCTGGATATTCCCCTACCAGGAGAATGCCGACGCGATGTTCAACTCGTCGCTCATCTTCGAGCTGGGCGTGATGAAGGACTACGGCGAGGCTATCCTTCGGGAGGTTCCTCACGACGTGCCGGAGTATGCCGAGGCATACCGCCTGATGAAGTTCCTGAGCTATTTCGACCCCATAGGCGACAAACTCATACCGCCTACTTCGCTGCTGCGCGAGTTCCTTGGCGGAAGCTCATTTCGCTATTGAACGCCGGGGGCGTTCGATAGCGAAAAAGGATATACCACTACGTGGTAAGGATATTTCACTGCGTGAAAAGGATATACCACTTCGTGGTAAGTATGAAGGATATTCCACTGCGTGGTAAGTATGAAGGATATTTCACTTTGTGGTGAGGATATTTCACGGGGTGGGTTGGATTTTTGATAATTTAGATTTTAGATACAATGAATAGACGCTTTTTATCGATGGCCCTGGTGGCTATGTTTGCAATGGGTTCCGGCTCTATCTCGGCCGAGACCCGTAGCTCGAAACGCGACATCACTCGCTCGCTCGACATATTCACGTCGCTGTTCAAGCAGCTGCAGACTTCCTACGTCGACTCGATCGATGCCGAGAAGTCGGTGACTACCGCCATCAACGCTATGCTCAACGACATCGACCCGTACACCAACTACATCCCCGAGAGCGAGCAGGATGATTTCATGACTATCGCCACCGGTACCTACGGCGGCATTGGTTCAGTAATCATGCAGCGCGACGGCAATGTCTACATCAGCGAGCCCTATGAGGGTACCCCCTCGCAGCAGGCCGGACTGAAAGCCGGCGACATGTTCCTGATGATCGACAACGACACCGTCACGGGCTGGAAGAGCGACGCGGTGAGCGCGCGCCTCAAAGGCCAGGCCGGCACGCCTGTGTCGATAACGGTTAAACGTCCCTACGTCGAGGATTCGATTCTCACGTTCAACCTCACGCGCGCCAAGATCGATATTCCGCCGGTGCCATACTACGGCGTGACCCACGACAATGTGGGCTACATAGCGCTCACTACGTTCAACGAGCAGAGCGCCGATGCCGTGCGCGACGCGCTTGTGGCCCTGAAAGCCGACCCACGCGTAAAATCGATAGCTCTCGACCTGCGCGGTAACGGCGGCGGCCTCATGGAAAGCGCCGTAAAGATCGTAGGACTTTTCGTGCCGAAAGGCACCGAGGTTCTGCGCACCCGCGGTCGAGGACAGCTCAACGAGCAGGTGTATAAGACCACCAAGCAGCCGGTCGATACCGAGATTCCGCTTGCCGTGCTTGTCGACGACGGCAGCGCGTCGGCGGCAGAGATAGTGACGGGAGCCCTCCAGGACCTCGACAGAGCCGTCATAGTGGGCGAGCGCACGTTCGGCAAGGGCTTGGTCCAGTCGACCCGTCAGCTGCCTTATAACGGCCTCCTAAAGGTCACCATCGCCAAGTATTACATACCCAGCGGACGACTCATCCAGGCCATCGACTACAGCCACCGCAACCCCGACGGGTCGGTAGCACGTATTCCCGACAGCCTCACCAACGTGTTCCACACCGCCGCCGGCCGCCCCGTACGAGATGGCGGAGGCATCACGCCCGACTTCAAGGTGGAGCGCCCGGAGATGTCGCGTCTCACCTACAATCTCGTGGCCGGAAACACAATATTTGATTTTGCCACCAAATATGTGGCGGAGCATCCCGAGATAGCTCCGGCGGGCAAATTCGAGGTCGACGACTCGCTCTACAACGAGTTCAAGGCCTACGTTGACCCGGCCAAGGTACAGTATGACAAACTCACCGAGTATATGGTGGAACAGCTCGAGGAGGTGACGAAGCGCGAGGGCTACATGAGCGACAGCGTCCAGGCCCAAATCGATGTGCTCAAGAACATGCTGCACCACGACCTTGACCGCGACCTCGACATACAGCGCGCCGACATTGCCAAATATCTCGCCACCGAGCTGATGCGCCGCTACTATTACAGCCCCGGCACATACGAATACCTCGTGCGCGACGACCCCGACATGAACCGCGCCGCCGCCATCCTCAACAACCCCGAGGAATACCGCGCCGCCCTTCAACCCAAAAAAGAGGACTTATGGGTCAAAACGGGTGCTGAAAAGCCTCAAAAAACATAAAACGCCGCGC
>CANDNO010000118.1 GCA_947386115.1 uncultured Muribaculaceae bacterium | reverse complement strand
GGAGAATGAGTTATTCCTATCTCAAAGTTTTGCACTTCGATTTGGAATCTTCACCCTTATCCCGTTCGATATATACCCCAACCCGTAGGGACATGCCTTCGGCATGTTTACGCAATATATTGAATTATAATAAAATAACCCGATAGAAAAAGCAAGCTACACCAATATGCCTCGCGAGTAAAAGCGCATGAACGGCGGCGCCGTTCCATCTATTCAGCCCCACGAATGAATTCGTGGGGTAGTCGTGTTCCTCACCATCCTACAACCGCGGCGCGGTTGCATTTATTCTCGCCGGGCAAGGTGCAACAGCTCCGCTGTTGGTGGAAGGGAGGGGGACCACGTGTACCCCACGAATTCATTCGTGGGGCTACCTAAATTGAATAGCTCCGCTATTCCCGCAGGATATGACATTTCTCCCCATCAATCCTCGCCAGGAATCAGGTCAAGGTACCCCCCCAACCGTAGGGACATGCCTTCGGTATGTCTAATCAACACATTGAACCACAACAAAATAACAGTAAAGTAAAATCCAAAATCACAGCAGTCATCCCGCGAGTAAATGCGAAATGACAACAAAACACCCGGCGAGAAAATGCAAAATGACAACAACATAATCGGCGAGGTAAATGCGAAATAACAACAAAACACCCGGCGAGAAAGTGCGAGAGAACGGCGGCGCCGTTCCATCTATCCAGCCCCACGAATTCATTCGTGGGGTAGTCGTGTTCCTCACCACCCTACAACCGCGGCGCGGTTGCATTTATTCTCGCCGGACAAGGTGCAACAGCTCCGCTGTTGGTGGAAGGGAGGGGGACCACGTGTACCCCACGAATGAATTCGTGGGGCTATCTAAATTGAATAGCTCCGCTATTCCCGCAGGATGTATGCATTTCTCCCCGGCACCCCGCCCGGAATAAGGTCAATCTACACCCCTAAATCGTAGGGACATGCCTTCGGCATGTCCACACAATATGTTGAACTATAATTAAATAACCCATGCTATGGAGTACGAAATTACGAAAAATAATCGGCGGTGAAATGCAAAATTACACCCCCCCGCGAGTAAATGCGAAATGACAACACCCCCCGTCGAGAAAGTGCGAGAGAACGGCGGCGCCGTTCCATCTATCCAGCCCCACGAATTCATTCGTGGGGTCATCAGATACACCATCATCCTACAACCGCGGTGCGGTTGCATTTATTCTCGCCGGGCAAGGTGCAACAGCTCCGCTGTTGGTGGAAGGGAGGGGGACCACGTGTACCCCACGAATTCATTCGTGGGGTTACCTAAATTGAATAGCTCCGCTATTCCCGCAGGATGTTTGCATTTCTCTCCGGCACCCCGCCCGGAATAAGGTCAATCTACACCCCCAAATCGTATGGACATGCCTTCGGCATGTTCACACAAAATATTGAACTATAATAAAATAACCCACGCTATGGAGCACGAAATTACGAAAAATAATCGGCGGTGAAATGCGAAATGACAACACCCCCCGGCGAGATAGTGCGAGAGAACGGCGGCGCCGTTCCATCTATCCAGCCCCACGAATTCATTCGTGGGGTAGTCGTGTTCTTCACCACCGTCCAACCGCGGCGCGGTTGCATTTAATTCGTCAAACCGGCAACGGACGGCGTAACTGATTCTATTTGATGGGTGTTAAACTTTCAACTGACCGGAATGCTGCGTCACAACATTCAATGGCTGATCTCAGTTTGTATATCTTGTTTTCGGTCTCGGTCCACTCGCTGTCGGCCTTGGAATCCTCGGTGAGACCGCTCCCGGCGTATAGGCAGTATTTATCTTTGTAAAAGTGGGCGCATCGCAGGTTGACGTATGCCTTCAGCGAGTTGCTGTCTTCAACGGCCACGTAACCTCCATAGCAGTAGCGGTTGTGCATCTCAAGTCGCTCGATGTGGGCTACGGCATCCTCGCGAGGATAACCCGACAGCGCCGGGGTGGGGTTGAGCGAATCGATTACGTCAAACGGATCCCGCTCGCCAAGATTAAAGGTGAAATGTTCACATTTATGGCTTATATTGCCAAACGCTACATCATCGACAGCCTCGACTTTATAATCGGCGTGCATCTCTTCAAGCACATCCATTATGAACTTCACCACCATGCCCTGTTCGCTCACGTTCTTATCGTCCCAGCCGATGTTGACGTTCTGCTTGTTTCTGGTGCCTGCAAGCGCTACAGTCTCGGCATCTCCCGTAGATTTATCTACGTTTAGGAGAATCTCGGGCGAAGCTCCTATCCAGCAGCCTGTTGCGGGAGTATAATATATAAAGCGGAAAGTGTTTTTCAGCTCCTTGAAGTAGTCGTGAACGACCTGCAGCCACATGTTGGCCGTATCGTTACACTTGAGCGTGCCGCATATTACGCGCGACAGCACCGTTTTGCTCGGATAGTTTTGGGCAAGATCGGTGACAATCGACAATACCTGACCCTTATATAGCAGCCTGTCGGTAGTCTCGCCACATGGCATCATCGATGGCGTGGCCGCTTCGTGGGTAGGTTCGCTTTTCAAGTAATCCTTTACCGGTATGGTGTCACGTATGATGAGGCGCTCCGACGAGTCGGTATTCCACTCGCTTATTGAGAATTGCAAGTCCGATATCGGCTCGCGGCCCTCGATGTCGGCAAGAAACCGCATTCGGCTTAACGGTTCACCCGGGAGCAGGTATGCCACAAACGTGTCATCATGAAGCAACGCCTTGTATATGGCTTTGTGTATGTCGGTAATTTTATATGGTATAATACACCGTGGTGTCTTGGTCTTCATTTTGCGCTCTTTGTTCCTATCAGTTCAAACGGTAACGCTTCGTCAATGTGCACGTTGTAGAATTCACCGGGTGTCAGTCGTTCGGTTTTCTTTACGAGCACCTCCGGGTCAACCTCAGGTGAGTCCCACTGGGTGCGCCCCACATAATACTCATCCTCCTCGCGGTCAATGACAGTGCGTAAAGTCTTGCCGACCTTTTCCTGCTGTATCTCCATAGAGATGCCCTCCTGCAGTTCCATCAGAGCATCAAGACGTTCCTGCTTGACCTCCTGAGGAATCGAATCCTTGTAATTGCGTGCGGCATACGTGTCATCCTCCTCACAATAGGCAAACGCACCCATACGTTCGAAGCGCATATCCTTGACAAACTGCATCAGCTCATCAAACTCACGTTCTCCCTCGCCCGGGAAGCCGGTCATGAGCGTCGTGCGCAGGTGTAGTCCCGGTACTCTACGGCGCATCTCGGCGATGAGAGCGCGGGTTTCGTCGGCCGTGATGTGGCGGCGCATGTTTTTTAGAACCTTGTCGCTCGCGTGCTGGAGCGCTATATCCATGTAGTTGCACACATTGTCGTGGGCAGCCATTACGTCCATCACCTCCATGGGGAACTGAGCGGGGTAGGCATAGTGAAGGCGTATCCACTCCACGCCGTTGATGCCAGCAATCCTGTCGATAAGCTGGGGCAACCGCATGGTTCCGTCGATGTCGAGACCGTAGCTCGACAGGTCCTGAGCGATGACGTTAAACTCCTTTACACCACGGTCAACGAGCATCTTTACCTCGTCGACAAGCTCGTTCTCTGAGCGTGATTTGAAGCGCCCGGTGATAAGAGGAATGGCGCAGAACGCGCAGAATCGGTTGCATCCCTCGGCAATCTTAAGGTAGGTGTAGTGGGGCGGGGTAGTGATAGTGCGGTCGATGGTGACTATCGGGTTGTTTTTGCCGGTGAGGTCGGCCACAATCTCGGCAAAGTTGAATTTGCCATACCAGCCGTCTACGTCGGGCAACTCCTGTTCAAGATCGGCACGATAGCGCTGCGACAGGCATCCCATTACATACACGCGGTCTATTTCGCCATTCTCTTTCCCTTGCAGGTACTCGAGAATAGTGTTGATCGACTCCTCTTTGGCATCGCCTATGAAGCCACAGGTGTTAATGATTACAGTATCACCCTTCTTGACCGGCTCCTGGTGGACAGCCTCATAGCCGGCCTTGGCGAGCATACTGAGAACACGCTCGGTGTCAACAAGATTCTTTGAACAACCAAGCGTAATGATGTTGATACGCTTACGTGACATTTTACTGATCGAAAAGCGATTTTACAAACTCGTCTTTGTCAAATACTTGCAAGTCGGTGATTTTCTCGCCGAGGCCTATGTAGCGAACGGGAATGCGGAACTGGTCGCTGATGCCTATTACGACACCGCCCTTGGCCGTGCCGTCGAGCTTGGTGATAGCCAGCTGGCTCACTTTGGTGGCAGCGACAAACTGTTTTGCCTGCTCGAACGCATTCTGTCCTGTCGAGCCGTCAAGCACGAGGAGCACCTCGTGGGGTGCGTCGGGAACGACTTTCTTCATCACGTCCTTAATCTTCGTGAGCTCGTCCATGAGACCCTTCTTGTTGTGAAGACGTCCTGCTGTGTCGATAATCACGACATCGGCGTTATTGGCTTTGGCCGACTGCAGTGTGTCGAAAGCCACAGCTGCGGGATCCGATCCGAGTTTCTGTTTTACTACCGGGACATCGGCACGGCGGCCCCATTCCTCAAGCTGCTCGATAGCGGCTGCGCGGAATGTATCGGCTGCGCCGAGCATCACCTTGTTGCCGGCAGCCTTGAACTGGTGGGCCAGCTTGCCTATGGTAGTCGTTTTGCCCACGCCGTTTACTCCCACAACCATGATAACGTGGGGTTTATGGTCGGCAGGTACCTCGAAGTCGCCAAGGTCGCTGTTGTTGTCGTTCTCGGCAAGCATGGCCGAAATCTCCTCACACAGCAGGCGGTTGAGTTCGTCGGTACCAACATATTTGTCGCGGGCCACACGGTCCTGAATGCGGTCAAGAATTTTCAGCGTGGTTTCTACACCGACATCCGACGTAATGAAAACCTCCTCGAGGTTATCAAGAATCTCATCGTCAATCTTCGATTTACCGGCAACAGCATGAGCCAGTTTGGCAAAGAAACCCTTTTTAGTGCGCTCGAGACCCGAGTCGAGGGTCTCCTTCTTCTCTTTAGAAAACAGTCGGTTAAAAAATCCCATTATTTGCAAAAATTTTAGTGCAAAGTTACAAATTTTCCGTGACATATCCACTTTTTATTTCACATCACTCCAATCAACAACTCTGTCACACCGAATAAGTTTGCCTACCGCAAGGACATCGCTTAGCGATATATCATTCATGAAGGTCGGCCTGTTAAAGAATGTACAACTATGGCCAACTACGAGTTTTACCCCGCCAAACATGGTGTCACTCTGTTTGTTATCATATAAATAGCTTATTGGTTATGTCAAACTTTCTGATTGATTACAGGCCTATGACACTATTTGTAATCGGAATATTAGTTTTTACCATCGGGGTATTGCATCGATGCTATTTCCGTTGCAAGTATCATAATGTCTACAGAAGGCGTTTACACACCTGCCGGCAAGCCGATGAACTGCATGCCATTTTTCGCCCAAAGATATACATAGGAATCAGCATCGAGGTTCTCGGCTGCATCATAAGTGTAATTTCAGTGTGCGATTAGCGATGTTTACACAGGGAGGCCACCATTTTAGAAGCGAACATCTTGTCTTGACGTTTGTTATCCTATAAAAAATGATTGACTATGACGAACGTTCTGATATATGGTGGATTGGGTATCATGTTGCTCGGAGCCGTGTTTGGCTTTTTCGTTGCTGTAAAAGGATACCGCGCGACCGATTGGTCTAAGGTCAAGCGAATGCAAGTCAATCTGTTTCATCAAGGAAGCACAACTCCGCGCATGAAGCGTCTCATCCTCGCTTGGGGTATTATTATGATTATTGGCCTTATAATCACCGGGATAGGTATCGCTACTACGGGCATGAAAACGAAGTGAGCAAAGGGTTGAGAGGGTGAAAGTGGTTGAAATGGTTGAATATCAATAGGTTTAAGTGTTAGGGTGGAAATGGGGTGTTTGAAACGAAACGTGCAAAAGGTTGAATTGGCTTTAATTCGGGTTGAATTTTGGGGCTTGAGCGTTTAATGGGTGTTTAATCCCGGTTTAATCCCCTTTTAATTGGCTTTAATATTGAGCGGCTGCATGGCTGGTTTATTCCGGCTGTGTGGCCGCTTTTCTTGTGTGCGTGGTGAATGTACCAGAATTGTATATTCTAAATAAAAAAGGGTCCAGATTCTAAATAAAAAAGGGTCCACCA
>CANDNO010000117.1 GCA_947386115.1 uncultured Muribaculaceae bacterium | reverse complement strand
CAGACCTCACTACAAGCCAAAATTAGATATCTTCAAATTTTTGTCATGTACTTAGGTACAAAGATAATGCTTATTTAGCAATAATTAAATGTTTTATGATAAAATTAATGGAGGGTGTGGCCAAATTTGCATCGCCGGTCGACGTTTTCGGCTTTTTTCACTACCTTTGCGCCAATCATACCCTTGAAAATGTGTATCGAGGATTCTCTTGATACCTAATGGAGGAATCGTTATGCTTTGATAGTAAGATAGATGCAACCGCTCCGCGGTTGAGGTATGGGGAGGGGCGGCTGCCAACCCCACGAATGATCGTGTGGGTAGGTAAATGCAACGGCTCCGCCGTAGGCATCCGCCCAATCCATTTCGCGACTGCATTAACATCACACCGAGTGCGTGACGAGAATAGCGGAGCTATTCAATTTATCCAGCCCCACGAATTTTCGTGGGGTCACCGAATCCCCCCACACACCCACACAACGGCGGAGCCGTTGCATTTAGCCCCCGCCCCGACTGATTTCATGGGTAATCAACATATTAGATGAGGGTGTGTGTCAGGCCGGAGGCCTGCGCATTTTGTTAACCGCGGGTGCTTGTCACCCGTGGTAGGACGGTCTCCAGGCGTCCACGACCCTAGATGGGGTCGGACCTCTCGGAAGTACAGTCCTTCCGGGACTGAGGGCGAGAGCATCACGCCCGCCCCGGGCGACGAGCGCCCGGGGTTAACCGGGTTCCAAGCCTCCGGCTTGCCCGGGGTATGCGGCTACCGCCAGGAATAAGGAACGTCACGATATCTACCGATGATGTCGTGATGCCTTGATAGTAAGATAGATGCAACCGCTCCGCGGTTGAGGTGTGGGAGGGGCGTTTGCGAACCCCACGAAGGATCGTGGGGGTAGATAAATGCAACCGCTCTGCGGTAGGCATCTTACCCAATCCATTTCGCGACTACATTAACATCACACCGAATGCGTGACGAGAATAGCGGAGCTATTCAATTTATCCAGCCCCACGAATTTTCGTGGGGTCACCGAATCCCCCCACACACCCACACAACGGCGGAGCCGTTGCATTTAGCCCCCGCCCCGACTGATTTCATGGGTAATCAACATATTAGATGAGGGTGTGTGTCAGGCCGGAGGCCTGCGCATTTTGTTAACCGCGGGTGCTTGTCACCCGTGGTAGGACGGTCTCCAGGCGTCCACGACCCTAGATGGGGTCGGACCTCTCGGAAGTACAGTCCTTCCGGGACTGAGGGCGAGAGCATCACGCCCGCCCCGGGCGACAAGCGCCCGGGGTTAACCGGGTTCCAAGCCTCCGGCTTGCCGGGGGTACGCTGCTACCGCCATGAATAAGGAACTCCAAGATATCTGATTGCGGGGTTGTTATGCCTTGATTGTTAGATGAATGCAACCGCTCCGCGGTTGGAGTATGGGGAGGGGCGGTTGCAGACCCCACGAAGGATCGTGGGGGTAGGTAAATGCAACGGCTCCGCCGTAGGCATCCGCCCCAATCCACAGAGCGACTGCATTAACATCACACCGAGTGCGTGACGAGAATAGCGGAGCTATTCAATTTATCCAGCCCCACGATCCTTCGTGGGGTAACCGAATCCCCCTCCACCCACACAACGGCGGAGCCGTTGCATTTAGCTCCAATCCGCGGGGTGGCGATAATCGACCCGCCTGATGGCTCCGCTGTTCAAAAGCAAATGTTGCGGCAATTTCAAATAAATTTGCTTTTGCACTCGACTTATTCGTATCTTTGACTATGTCTTAGATACTTTCGCTCGGCAATTTCAAATAAATTTGCTTTTGCACTCGACTTATTTGTATCTTTGACTACGTCTTAGATACTTTCGCTCGGCAAAATCAAATAAATTTGCTTTTGCACTCGACTTATTCGTATCTTTGTGCCGAATTTCAATCGAATACAATATTTTGACTATGAATATACTTGAACTTAGCGAACAAGAGATTGTGCGCCGCAACTCGCTCGACGAGATGCGCGCACGTGGTATCGACCCCTATCCCGCCAGTGAGTGGCCCGTGAATGCCCATGCCGATGAAATCAAGGCTAACTTCAGTGATGACGAGGCTGAGCACCGCCAGGTGGTGGTGGCCGGACGTATTATGGGCCGCCGCATTATGGGCAAGGCTGCTTTCATGGAGCTGCAGGATTCAACCGGCCGCATCCAGGTGTACCTTAACCGCGACGAGCTTTGTCCCGGCGAGGATAAAGACCTTTACAACGTTGTGTTCAAGAAACTTCTCGACATAGGCGACATCGTGGGTGTTGAGGGCTATGTGTTCCGCACCCAGACGGGCGAGATTTCGATTCACGCTTCCAATCTGGTGGTGTTGAGCAAGTCGCTGCGTCCGCTCCCTATCGTGAAGGTGAAGGATGGCGTGACCTACGATGCTTTCGACGACCCCGAGCTGCGCTACCGTCGCCGTTATGTCGATCTCATCGTCAACGATGGCGTGAAAGATATCTTCGTGAAGCGCACGAAGATCATGAACTCGATGCGTGAGTTCTTCAACAGCCACGGCTACATGGAGGTGGAGACTCCCATCCTGCAGTCGATTGCCGGCGGTGCGAGCGCCCGCCCGTTCATCACCCACCACAACTCGCTCAACATCGACCTGTACCTGCGCATCGCTACCGAGCTTTACTTGAAGCGCCTTATCGTGGGTGGCTTTGAGGGCGTTTATGAGGTGGGCAAGAACTTCCGCAACGAGGGTATGGACCGCACCCACAACCCCGAGTTCACCTGCATGGAGATCTATGTGGCCTACAAGGATTACAACTGGATGATGTCGTTTACCGAGCAGCTGCTCGAGAAAATATGTCTTGACGTCAATGGCACTACCGAGGTCAAGGTGGGCGACAACGTTATCTCGTTCAAGGCGCCCTTCCGCCGCGTGACGATGATCGACGCCATCAAGGAGAACACCGGCATCGATATCTCGGGCATGGACGAAGCCGCCCTGCGCGATGTGTGCAAGAAGCTCAACATCGAGATCGACGACACTATGGGCAAGGGCAAGCTCATCGACGAGATATTCGGCGAGACGAGCGAGGGCAAGTACATCCAGCCCACGTTCATTATCGACTATCCCATCGAGATGTCGCCCCTCACCAAGAAGCACCGCGACAATCCCGAGCTCACCGAGCGTTTCGAGCTGATGGTCAACGGCAAGGAGCTGTGTAACGCCTACTCGGAGCTCAACGACCCCATCGACCAGTATGAGCGCTTCGTAGAGCAGATGAAGCTTGCCGACAAGGGCGACGACGAGGCTATGATCATCGACCAGGACTTCGTGCGTTCGCTTGAGTATGGCATGCCCCCCACATCGGGCATGGGCATGGGCATCGACCGCCTCGTGATGGTGATGACCGGCCAGCCCAACATCCAGGAGGTACTGCTGTTCCCGCAGATGCGTCCCGAGAAGGTGCAGCGCCGCGACAACGAGGCCGCTTTTGCCGCTGCAGGCGTCCCCGCCGAGTGGGTAGCCCCGCTCTACAAGGCAGGCGTCTACACCGTCGAGCAGCTCGGCCAGCAAGGCGCCGGCAAGCTCTTCCAGGAGCTCTGCGGCATCAACAAGAAGTTCAAACTCGACCTGAAGAATCCCGGCCAGGAAGGCGTCGCATCATGGATCGATACAGCCGCCTCCGCATCAATTAATGATGCGAATTAGGAATTAGAAATTAGGAATTAGGATTTTTCAGTGTTTGAGGATAACGTAATATACGTCAAAGCGTGTGAGTTTGCCAAGCGTATTGTCAATCTGTACAAGTATCTTACCGATGTAAAACGTGAATACGTAATGTCAAAGCAATTGCTGCGCAGCGGTACGAGCATCGGTGCAAATATTGCTGAGGCTTTATGTGGCATAAGTAAGAGAGACTTCTATGCCAAGATGAATATTTCGTTTAAGGAAGCTGTTGAATCGGCCTACTGGTTGAAGTTGTTGCATGACACAGATTTTCTGAATGATCTGCAATACCAATCGCTGAGGTTTGATTGTGAAGAAATTATAAAAATCCTGAGCAGTATAACAAAGTCTACCTCCGAAGCATTGAATAATACAAAGGCCTAATCCTAACTAATTTCAGAATAGAAATGTCAATAGATAATTCCCAATTCATAATTTATAATTCCTAATTCAATGTTTTATCAAAACATTGCTGTGATGGGTGGCGGAAGCTGGGCTACGGCTCTGGCTCACCTGCTCATGAACAACTGCGAGACTATAACCTGGTATATGCGGCGACGCGACCGCATCGACGAGTTCAACAGGCTGAGACACAACCCGGCCTACCTCACCGATGTGCAGTTTGACACGCAGCGCATATTCTTTACCGACGATATAAACCGCGCTGTAGCCGAGGCCGATACGCTTCTGCTTGCCATGCCGTCGCCATATTTCAAGGATCATATCGACAAGATACAACAGTCGCTCGAGGGCAAGAACATCGTGACGGCCATCAAGGGCATCGTGCCCGACGGCAACATGCTCGTGACCGACTATATGGCCGACCGTTTTGGCGTTCCGCGTGAGAATATGCTCGTGGTGAGCGGCCCGTGTCACGCCGAGGAGGTGGCTCTCAACCGTCCCAGCTACCTCACCGTGGGGTGTATCGACCAGAGCAAGGCGGCGGCGTTCGGCACTCTGCTGGAGTACGGCAATTCCCACGCTATTTTGAGCAACGATGTCGATGGTATCGAGTATGCCGGCGTGCTCAAGAACGTGTATGCCATCGCGGCAGGTGTAATCCATGGCCTCAAGCGGGGTGACAATCTGCTTGCCATGCTCGTGAGCAACGCCATACGCGAGATGGAGCGCTTCATCAACGCCGTCGATACCACGCCGCGCAATATCTGCGACTCGGTATATCTTGGCGACCTGCTGGTTACGGCCTATTCGCGATTCAGCCGCAACCATAATTTCGGTTCGATGATAGGCCGTGGCTATTCGGTCAAGTCGGCCCGCATGGAAATGGAGCAGACCGCCGAGGGCTATTACGGCACCAAGTGTATGCACGAAATCAACGAGCGCGTGTGTGTCGACATGCCCATCCTCGACGCCGTCTACGATATCCTTTATCGTGGAGTGTCGGCCGAGTATGCCATACGCTCCCTCCAGTTGCAGTAACCCTGTAGGATACGATACGACAACAGGCCCGCGTAGCAATATAGCTTCGCGGGCCTGTCGTTATAATGGTGATTTGGCGGGTTTTAGATAGAGAGGCGACGCAGGGTGTTGAGGAGCTCGCGGTTGATGGGCTTGTCGTTCTTGATAGCCTTGGTGAAGGGCACGTAGACAATCTCATCGTTCTTGATGCCTATCATCACGTTGCGCTGGTCGTCCATGAGGGCGTCGATGGCGGCAGCTCCCATGCGTGAAGCGAGGATGCGGTCGTGGGCTGTGGGCGAGCCACCGCGCTGCAGGTGACCGAGAATAGATACGCGCACGTCGTAGCCGGGATACTCGTTCTTTACACGCTCGGCCATGCCCATGGCGCCACCCGTCACGGGGCTCTCGGCGACAAGCACGATCGACGAGTTCTTGCTCTTGCGGAAACCGTTCTGAATGAGTTCGGCGAGCTGGTCGACCTCGGTCGATATCTCGGGGATGATTGCAGCCTCGGCACCGGCGGCGATCGCGCCGTTGAGCGCCAGGAAGCCGGCATCGCGGCCCATCACCTCAATGAAGAACAGGCGCTCGTGGCTCGTGGCGGTGTCGCGAATCTTGTCGACACACTCCATGATGGTGTTAAGCGCAGTGTCATAGCCTATTGTGGTGTCGGTGCCGTAGAGGTCGTTGTCGATGGTGCCGGGGAGGCCTATGATGGGGAAATTGAATTCGTTGGCAAAAATGCGGGCGCCGGTGAGTGAGCCGTCACCGCCGATAACCACAAGGGCATCAATGCCTTGGCGGCGCAGCACGTCGTAGGCGAGCTGGCGACCCTCGGGGGTCTGGAACTCCTTGCAGCGGGCAGTCTTCAGGATGGTGCCGCCCATCTGTATGATATTTGAAACGTTCTGGGTGCGGAATTCGACGATCTCATCGGTTATGAGGCCGCGGTAGCCGCGGTATATACCCTTGACTTTGAATCCGCTGAAGATAGCCGAGCGGGTCACGGCGCGTATGGCCGCATTCATTCCTGGGGCGTCACCTCCCGAGGTGAGTATGCCTATGCATTTGATTTCTGACATATATGTGTTTTTTTCAAGTTGCTATTCGGGGGTCAAAGGTACTCAAAAATAAAAAGAAATGTCGCTAAGTGCATCAATATCTTAACATTTGTTTAGATTTTACCCCAATCCGCATGGTGTCGACAATCAGCGACGAGAATAGCGGAGCTATTCAATT
>CANDNO010000116.1 GCA_947386115.1 uncultured Muribaculaceae bacterium | reverse complement strand
TAATTAAAAATCAACAATATAACCGACAAAATTCATTTTTTGTCATCTACTAAAAAGGTATGAGTCAAACAGCACGCGTCGGTAAAGTGTGGCCAGGCAGGGTCTGCGCCTACGCTCTGATAATCCTGTTGGTGCCGGTTTTGACGGCCGCATGTCGTCCTGCCGAGAACCGATTGTCGCGCATCCGGAACGATATTGAGCGATTTGTCGCCGACAAGGATGCCGATATAGGCGTGGCGGTGATAGTCGACGGTGTCGATACGTTGTCGGTCAACGGCGACTGTCGCTATCCCATGATGAGTGTGTATAAATTTCCTATCGCGATGGCTGTTGCCGAAAAGTGCAGGGTGAGAGGGTTGTCGTTTTCCGACTCGGTCCTTGTCGACCCCGGTATCATTGTTGCCGATACGTACAGCCCGATGCTCGAGCGCTACCCGTCGATGCTCTCGGAGAGTGTGGTGATGACGCTTGACACTCTGCTCGTCTATGCCATGCAGCATAGCGACAACAATGCGAGCGATATTTTGCTCGACTGGGTCGACTCGCCGGCTGTGGTCGATGAATACATCAAATGGATGGGACATGATGACATGGATGTAGTGTGGAGCGAGGCCGAAATGTATGAAGATAACACGCGCAGTTACGACAACTCGACCACACCGCTGGAGATGGCGCGCCTTATCGATGCTTTTGACACGCAGTTTGACGACTCGCTGTCGATGAGGCTGAAATCTATTATGGAGTCATGCTCCACGGGTGCCGACCGTCTTGCAGCTCCCCTTGCCGGAGCTGGTGCTGTGGTTGGCCACAAGACCGGTACGGGCTTCACTCTGCCCGACGGGCGCCTGATGGCACTTAATGACGTCGGTTATGTGCATCTCGCTGATGGCACGCATTACAGCATGGCGGTTTTCGTAGCCCGGTCGGGGTATTCGCAGGCCGAGACGGCGGCGATTATTGCCGGGATATCGCAGATGGTCTATGATGCTATCGTGAAGATTCCTAATTAACAGGGTAGGGTGGCAGGTCGTCGAGGAAGCGGTGGCTGCCGGTAGAGTGGTCGATTGAGCAACAGTAGGTCTGGATGCCGTTGGAAACGGTCAGATAGGGGGCTTTCAACACAAGATTATAACGCAGAATCTGATCGATTACTTGCTGTGTGATAGCGATAGATGCAGCCTTGTACTCGACGATCATCCAGGGCGTTCCCTGCCGGCTGTATATCACCGTATCGCAGCGCTTGGAGGTGTTGTTGAGCGTGATTGTCACCTCGTTGCCCATGAGTCCCGCAGGATAGCCTTTGAAAGCGATGAGAAAATGAACAAAGTGCTGGCGCACCCACTCCTCGGGCGTGAGCGCGACAAACCGTCGGCGTAACGGGTCGAGCACACGGTGTGTGCGCCCCTCGTTTACGATGTGCAGTGGTGCCGGTGGAAGGTTTAGTTTGTCCATTTTGTCGTTTCGGAAATAATGTGTAAATTTACAAAAAAAATGGGACGTAGCAATTGCCCGTCCTTATTCATAAAGAATAATCATTAGCAAAATGGCAGCTGACACGGTATCGTTTGCTTCAATCAAATCACAGCTCGTCAAGGGCACGCCGGCCCCGGTGTACCTTATCCATGGCGAGGAGGGTTACTTTATCGACGAACTATTGAAGCTTGCCGAGCGTATCATTCCTGAGGCCGACCGCGACTTCGATCTCTACACCATGTATGCGCCGCAGGTGGAGCCCGACAGCGTGCTCGATGCCTGTCGCCGATACCCTATGATGTCGCCACGCCAGGTGGTGATACTGAAAGAGGCACAGTCGGTGGGGGCCAACTATCTCAAGCGGTTGAAGGATTATTTTGCAGCACCGTCGGCAACGACAATACTTTTCGTGGCCTATCGCGGTGAAACCCTGAAGAGCACCGAACTATTCAATGCCGTCAAGAAAGGTGGAGGCGTTACCTTTGAATCGAAAAAACTGAAGGAGGGAGCCCTCGCTACTGCTATTCAGGAATTTATCAAGGGGCAGGGCCTATCGGTCGATCCCAAGGCGCTCTCCATGCTCGCCGACTTTGTGGGCAGCGACCTGTCGAGAATCTACAACGAGGTAAACAAGCTCACTGTGACTCTCGGTGCCGGCGCTATGGTTACCCCCGAGGCTGTTGAGCGCAATATAGGTATAAGCAAGGACTACAACAACTTCGAGCTCGTAGCAGCAATAGCCGGTCGCGATATGGGCAAGGCAATGACGATTGTCGATTACTTCAAGCATAACCCCAAGAAGTTCCCTCCGCAGCCGCTCACACCGCTGTTGTTCAATTTCTTCTCCAACCTGCTCATCGCCCAGTATGCCGACGATAAGAGCGAGCGTGGCCTCATGGCAGCCCTCGGATTCAAATGGCCTGGGCAGATGACCGACGTGAACCGCGGACTGCGCAACTATCGCCCGGCCCAGGTCGTAGAAATCCTGTCGGCCCTGAGGGAATTTGACGGCTACAGCAAGGGCAACGGTAGCCGCATGGACCCCCACGACCTCCTCCACGACGTGGTCTACCGCATCCTCACCACCCCCGGCCGCCTATAAGGAAACTGTTTGAATTTCAGGACACCTTGCTTTCGAATAGTCTGCCAGTGAGTGATTTAAACAGCTACTAAAAACCTGCCTCATAAAGTCTCGATTTCAAGGCCTTTTATGATTTTATCCAACAGGCTGTTGAGATGATGGGTAAGGGTATCTTTGGCTGTGCTAAGATTGAACAGTCCTAATTTGTCGAGCTGCGTTGATAGAATTGATTCAACGTTGTTGTCAAAGTCATCGGTGTAGAAAAGATCGTAAACGGTATCCAGAATTTCATCGGGAAACATTGGAATGGGTATCGAAAGAAATTGCTCCGATTTGATCTCTTTCATCTTCGAGCCCACGCAAAGTGCCGAGCAATATTTTCGCATCATCGCGGTATTCATGAAACAAGTTATGAATACGAGCATCCTACGGTCGTAGCCGGTTATGCGGTAGATGCCTTGATTGTGGTGCCCTTTGCCATAGGTTTTGTAATCGTAAAACGTTGCGATTCCCACGTATTCGCCCTTGCCTCCCCTTGATGTGCGGTTGATCAGTAGCGCGGCATCGGTTTCAAGATTATTGCGGGTGGGCATGGCTATTGACTCGTATGTCTGGATATATCCTATGTCGGAGCAGTGGGTGGGGGTGATCCACCGGTAACCGCCTTTTTGCGGTGAGCTGTCAATGATGCGTACCTTAGGGGTAGACCCGCTTTTAAGGTTGTCGGGGTCCAGGCTGAAGGCTCCGCCGAGATAGTTGTTGATGATGAAGCTTATGTGTTGAAAGGTATCTGAATAGATTCCTGTGTCAAGTCGTGATTTTGACTTGATCGTATTGAATGTGGCGTGCTTGAATTTATATTCGTAGGCTATTGACTGATTGTTGTTTAGCTCGAAGTCAATAACTTCGTCGATACGGCTGTTACGGCGCTTGATTTCAATTTCGATATCTATTATCCTTTTTGTGACCGATGACACGTAATTGATTATAGTCTCTTTATTGAAACCCGGGAACGGAATCTTGCAGTCCAGAAATTTAGTGCCGGCATGTTTTAGTGTGGCGCCTTTGGGTACCATGCGGTCGAGTTGCTGCTTGAAGTAGGGGTGCTTCATAAAGGCAAGTATGTAATACCTCTGCCGGTTTTTCAGTGGCAACTTGTATAGAGCTCCTGAAAGCATGTAATCGGGGTAATCTTTGTCAAGGATAACTGTCTCACCGATATTGCTGTCTTTAGATATTATTATATCGCCAGCTCTAAGGTCGTAGTCTTCTGTGAATGATGAGGGTAGGACGCATTCGGTGCTTTCGCCGTTGAAAATAGGCAGGAAGCTGTAGTCCTGAAGCGCTTTGGTTTTTATGAAATATCGGGGCGATTTCTTGACATAGTTTATGGACCCGATTTCTTTTCCCAGATCTGTCCTTTGGAGAGGTCGGTCAAGCAGTTCACCCAGCGTAAAATGATTGTCATGTGACATCTCGTCGGAACAGAGCAGTGCCGACGACAAGATGCAATTACGCTCTTTGATATGGTTGAATGTCGTAACGTAAGGTTTCATACTACAAGAATAATTTTTGTAAAGTTTCCTCTTGTAACAGGCACCATTCTCTGAAATCGGTCACAGTTTCGGTAAAGTCCTCGTCGAGCAGCGGAGTAGATTCATTGTCGGTCAAGGTTTCAAACGTTTCGGGGTTACGCTTGTAAATGGGCTCGAACCGTTTGACGCGGTCAACGGTACACACTTTATAGCCTACATTTTCGATACTGCGCATATAAACCTGATAATCCTGTCGTTGAAGCTTTTCCAGCTCGCTTTCAGATGGTTTATACGCCACAATGACAGTAGTGTTGACACCCGTCTCGGCAAACACATTGGCCGGCATGTCAAAGCAAGCGACAATGCGCATTTTCGAGAGAAGCCATTCGCGTGCTTTATCAAACTCATCGATCGATGCGATCGAGTTGGACAAAACGATACCCATGCGGCCATTTTCGGCTAAGATGCGATAGGCGTTTTCAAGGAAAAGCAAGCCCATGTCGATGCCGTTGCCGCTACGCGCGATATTCCACAATTCATACATCTCGGCTACTTCGATATCGTAGTCGCTCGACGGGATATATTTGCGGCCGTTACCAAACGGTGGGTTGGTCAGGACGATATTGAATTTCTTCAGTTTCGTTCCGTCACCCCAATTGTCCCAGTTGCCGTTTTTGTGCCATTTGGGCTTGAGGTGTACGATGTTGTCCCTGTCGTCAAACTTACAGATAATCGATCCCTTGTCGGGTTCATGCTTCAGGATGGCGTTTCCATCGCCATTGAGAAGCATGTTGAGCTGGGCCAACATGATCATGTGGGCGTTTATCGATACCGTATAAATTCTTGTCTTCAAGCGACTGCCCGGAGTTTACAAACGATACCGACAGGAAGTCGGCGATACCCACCGTAGGGTCAATAATCTTTTCGCCCAACTTGGGATTCACGACATTTACCAGAAAATCAATGAGAGGTATCGGCGTTATAAACTGCCCCTTGTTGGCCTTGGAAAATTCACTTGCAAACTTGTAGAAGACAATCTGATAAAGATCGGTCTTTTGTGAAAGTACGAAGCTATAATCCTGGAATTGAGCTACGATTTCTGAGAGTACCCTGATGTGCTCGGTTTTGTGCCACTTGATGGTGTCGCTATCGTTATTGTCAAGGATGAACTTGTATTCCTGTGATGCCTCGTTATATAAGTCTCTCATTCTCTTGATGAACGATTCGACATTGTCATCCGACATGTCGATATAGTTCCGTTCCCTGTCGGTAACATAGAATTTAAGATCGATAGCGTCGCGTTCGGCGTCGGTCTTATAAAAATCAAGATATTTTTTAAGATTGAGGCTCCTTTTTTCGTCGAATATCTTCAGCGCCAGGACTTGTATTAACAACTCATACCCGTTCTCGGTAAGAAGACTTACTTTATCCATCACGCGTATAATGGCCGAGATACCGTCGGATAATTGCTGGTTGTATGCTCCGGTGATAATATCAAGCTCGTCGGTCGTGCGCCTGCTCCTGTCAATGGCCGGGGAGAATACGCGTTGAATCAAGTGCCTGAAGTCGGGTATCTTATAATACGAATCGGTCAAGTGCAGGTTGAGCTCTTTAGTATTGCTCTTTTCCTTTTTCAAGTTAAGTCCATCGTCAAGTCTCACGCAGTTGTTGCCGATTTTCTTAAACAGATACAAGCGTTCCTTATCATACAGTATGCCGAGGCAAAAGTCATTTTCACTCTCTTTCAGCCCGGGCTTGAGCTGTTGATTCCACACGGCTTCTATATTCTTGCTGTTCTCATTCTTGAACTCTATCACGGCAATAAGATGCTTGCGGAGCCAGTCAAGAGCCAGCTGGTCTTTCTCGGTGTGAAATTTCTCGTAGTATGTAAACCAGTCCTTGTCGTCAAAAATAGCGCCATCAAACTTTATGGGTTTGGATGAAACGTTACCTTTCGGGAAGTACACTTCGGCCCCGATGTAGTCTTTGGCATATAATCCTGAAGATACCAGCGAGTAGAAGAACTGCCACTTGTAGAACTCTTCATTGCGCTCCCCGGCTGCGTTACGTATGCCGTACGAGCCGTTTAACGTCAGATGTACGGGAATAAATGCGCTGAATGTAGCGGCATTGGCAAATTCCCGGTTAAATTTATCTTTGCAATAGCTGAATGTGTTCATCTTGTTTAAGCTTTTGGTGCAAAGATAGTATATAAATCCATATTTGTCCACAAAAGTCTACGTTTTTTTGCGCGCAATAATTAAAGAAATGCAGCTAAGAGTTTATGATTGGAATATATGTACGGAGTCAACAGGCTGCAATAAAAACATTTTTTGTAATTTCCCAAGTTTGACAGCAAACTAAGGTATATAGTTATTCTATAGCGTTTTA
>CANDNO010000115.1 GCA_947386115.1 uncultured Muribaculaceae bacterium | reverse complement strand
TCAAAAAATATGAAGCTGTGCAGGTGTAAATTGCGTTTCGACTTTGACTTTAGGCGAATCGTGGCGTATTATAGCACAAACGAGCCTTTTTGGCTTCACATTGTAGTAAAATTATGGTTCGGGAGAGGGTGTGAGAGGGGGAAGATAGGGGTAGGTGATGCTGTGGAGGAAGAGTGCCTCGGCCGGCATCGAGGTGCCGGCGGCGCAGCGGTCTTTGCGTTCTATGATCTCGGCAAACTGTGACGGGGTGATTTTGTGCCTGCCGACGTCGACGAGTGTTCCCACGACGGCACGTACCATGTTGCGCAGAAATCGGTCGGCTGTGATTACGAAGCACCAGCGGTCGGGGGCGATAGGCTCCCAGCGGGCCTCGCGCACGTCGCAGATATTGGTCTTGGCGTCGGTGTGCAGTTTGGCGAATGAGGTGAAGTCGCTGACTTCGAGCAGCTGAGCTGCGGTCTCGTTCATCAGGTCGAAATCGAGAGTGGCAGGGGCTTTCCATGCAGTTGGGTACAGGAAAGGCGATTTGAACGTGATGGCGTGATAGTGGTATGTGCGCGATGTGGCGTCGAACCGTGCGTGTGCGTCGGCCGGGACATCGTGTATGTGGCTCACGGCTATGTCTTTACCAACGATGGAGTTGACGGCCCGCAGCAGGACCGGCTTGTCGACAGGCTCGGGAGCGTCGAAGTGGGCGAGCATCATCGATGCGTTCACTCCGGCATCGGTGCGGCCGGCACCTACGATGGGTGTCTCGCGTCGCAGCGCCATGGTGAGGGCGCGCTCAATTGTTGACTGGACAGACACAGCGTTGGGCTGTGTCTGCCAGCCGTGAAACGGGGCTCCGCGATATGACAGCTGGAGGAAGTAACGCATCAGCTTATGGTTGATAGTTAATAGTTAGTAGTTAATAGGTTATAGTTGGTAGTTTATAGTTGGTAGTTTATAGTTGGTAGTTTATAGTTGGTAGTTTATAGTTAGTAGTTTATGGTTGATGGTTAATTGCGTTCGAGGTAGGTGTAGCCGTAGAGGCCCGAGCGGTAGTTGCTGAGGAATTCGCGGCCCTCCTCGGGGGTAATCTTTCCGGCTTTCATTGAGCTTGTTACCCAGGTCTCGACGTTGCGCACGAGTTTCTTGGGGTTGTACTGCACGTAGTCGAGCACTTCGGCTACTGTCTCTCCGTCGATTATCTTGTCGATCTCATAGCGGTCCTTATACACGTCGATGTGGACGGCGTTGGTGTCGCCGAAGAGGTTGTGCATGTCGCCAAGAATCTCCTGGTAGGCGCCTACGAGGAATACTCCGAGGTAATATGGCTCGCCAGGCTTGACGGTGTGCACGGGCAGTGAGGCCGATGTGCCATGGTCGCTTACGAAGCTGGCTATCTTGCCGTCGCTGTCACATGTCATATCCTGGATGGATGCCGTGCGGGTGGGCTTCTCGTCGAGTCGCGAGATGGGGATTATGGGGAACACCTGGTCGATGGCCCATGAGTCGGGGAGCGACTGGAAGAGTGAGAAGTTGCAGAAGTATTTGTCGGGGAGGAGTTTGGCTATTTTGCGAAGCTCTTCCGGTGGATGTTTCATCGACGATGCCATGTCGCCTACTTCGCGGGCTATCGACCAGAACAGTTTCTCGACCATGGCGCGGGTCTTGAGGTCGACGATGCCGAGGCTGAAGAGGTCGAGCGCTTCCTCGCGTATCTGCAGCGCGTCGTGCCAGCTCTCGAACAGTGACGGCTGGCTGAGTTTGTCCCAGATGTCATATAGCTCTTTTACAAGCTCGTGGGCGTCGGCGGGTATCTCCTCGGTGTCTTTCATCGAGGGGAGCGATGTGGTCTCGAGGACTTCGAACACCAGGACAGAGTGATGGGCTGTGAGCGAGCGTCCGCTCTCGGTGATGATGTTGGGTTGTGGCAGGTCGTTCTTCTCACACGCGTCGACGAGCGAGTAAACGGCGTCGTTGGCATACTCCTGTATGGAGTAGTTCATTGAGCTTTCGCTCGATGAGTTGCGGGTGCCGTCGTAGTCGACGCCGAGACCGCCGCCTATGTCGACAAAGTTTATGTTGAAACCGAGCTTGGAGAGCTGCACATAAAACTGCATGGCTTCACGCAGGGCGTTTTTGATGCGGCGAATCTTTGTCACCTGACTGCCTATGTGGAAATGTATGAGTTTCAGGCACGATTTCAGTCCGCGACGCTCCATGAAGTCGAGCGCTTCGAGCAGTTCGGTCGAGTTGAGGCCGAATTTTGACTGGTCGCCTCCGCTCTCTTCCCATTTGCCCGAGCCTGACGATGACAGCTTGATGCGTATGCCTATGTTGGGCTCGATGCCTATTTTGCCGGCAAGGTCGGCAATGAGTTTCAGCTCGTTGAGTTTTTCGACCACGAGATAGATACGGCGTCCCATCTTCTGGGCCAGGAGAGCCAGCTCGATATAGTTGGCATCCTTGTAGCCGTTGCATATAATGAGGGCGTCTTCAACAATGTTGGTGGCGAGCACGGCATGCAGCTCGGGCTTGGAGCCGGCTTCAAGGCCAATGTTGAACTTTTTGCCGTGGGTTACAATCTCCTCTACGACAGGGCGCATCTGGTTAACCTTGATGGGGTAGATAAGGAAATTTTCGCCCGTATAGTTGTATTGCTCGGCGGCAATGTGAAAGCAGCGTGAAATTTTCTCGACACGGTTGTCAAGAATGTCGGGAAAACGCAGGAGTACGGGTGCGGTGATATCGCGCACCTGCAGTTCGTCCATAACCTCTTTAAGGTCGACCGAGGCATATCCCTCGCGCGGGGTTACAGCAACATGGCCGCGATCGTTGATCGTGAAGTACTGGCGGCCCCAGCCATTGATGTTGTACAGCTCAGCGCTGTCTTCAATTCGCCATTTTCTCATTTATCGAAAAATTGTTGATTAATTATTGTCGTTAAAGATGTTATTTCACAAGCACTCGGCGCGAGAAGTCGGCCGACACTACGATATAAAGTCCCTTGGGAAGCTGAACCTGAGTCTCGCCTACGGGAAGCTCACTGCCGAAATACTCGATGCCGTCCATGCCATATACATTGAACATCTCACCGTCCTGCTTGTTCTCGATGACAAGCTTGTGGTCGCGGCAGAATGCATCCCAGCTGTGGTAGTACAGCTCGTCGACAGCACCAACGGCCGAGTAATCTGAAACTTTGATATTGTCGATAAGCAATCGTTTGCCGGCAGTCTGCAGGAGCTTGATATAAAGCGATCCGGTCTTATTGACGGTAACAGTATATTCAGAGAAAGACGTTCCTGTGATTGTGCAATTGCCGGCATCGGTCCAGTTGGTTCCGTCGGTAGAGTATTGCACTGCTATGGTAGCGTTACCGTCGCTTCCCCACGGCATAGCCATGAACGATACCGTTCCTATTCCGCCATTCTTGGCAGCTGCTGTTGCTATCCAGCTTGATGATGATTTGCCATAGCGACAAACGCCTTCGCCTTCATAAGCTTTATCTGTGTCCTGATCCCACACACCTGCATCGTTGGTTTTCCATGTGCCGGTGGTGCCCTCGAAGGTTCCCTTGTTGTAATTGTTGTTAAATCCGGCTTCGAATGTTTCAACGAAGCGGCTGTCTGATAAAATTGTGCCCAGAACCGAAACGTCGTCATTGGTATAGCTGCCGGCGGTAGCGCGCAGCGATGTGGTGTACGTGCCGGCGATGTTACCGTAGAGGCGCAGGTACATGCGGTCTTCGCCCTCGGCTATGGTTACCGAGCGGTTCCAGTCGGCTTTGTCGGTCGATACCTCGAACGGCTCGGTGACTGTAACGACGATGTCGCCCGTCACGTTCGCGATGTCGAGCAACAGCTCGGCGATATCGCTTGGCTCGCCGGTGCGCGCGGTGAATTCGAGTTCGCCGTCAAAGAGGAACTGTATCGATGGGGTGGGCGCGGCGGTGTGTACATCGATGCGATTGGATGTAAGGGTGCCGTTTGACAGCTCGTAGGCATATTGCGAGTCGGGTTCGAGTTTGTCGATAAGAATCCACTCGTCCTCGGCAGGAACGTCGATGGGATAGCCGGCGACAGGCGACCCGTTGAGGTAGAGCATGAGAGAGTAAGTGGCTCCGTCGCCGTCAATGTTGGCCCAGTGGGCTATGAACGATGTCTCGGTGATGTCGGTAGCGGGTGCGGCGGTTAGGCCGTCGACAGCCTCGGCGGTGAGAGTTACTGTGGAGCGTGCCTTGCCTGAGGTAAGGGTAAGAGTTCCACGGCCCGTGCCGGTGGTGTTGCTCAGATATGAGACTATGATGCCGGCGCGACCGCTGTTTACAAGGTCGGCCGATATCGAGGTGGTATTGATGCTGAATCCGTTGCCGGTTACCGACGCCGTTATGTTGGATGTGATATCGTTGCCTCGCACGGGTATCATGAGCGAGCGCTCAACGCCGAGTCCGGTGATGCCTACATTGAATGCTGCGCCGTCAACGGGCGAGGTGATGATGGGGTCGGCTACCGTAGCTCCCGACTGCCAGCCCTCCGACTGCTTGTTGCCCCATATATGCTCGGCAAGCTCAGGGTGGTCAATGAAGGGGTTGCGGTTTTTTTGCTGAGAGTAAACCACATCGTTGCGGCGTGTTTCTTTGTCGCTTACGGGGTCCTGGCGGTGCCACTTGAGCAGCAGATTGATGGCCCAAGAGCTGAAAACGGGGTAGTTGTTGGATGCGAGCATGTCGGACTTCCATGTCGACACACGGTCGTTATAACATGCTGCCATATAAAAGTATGAGCGGGCAAAGTCGCCTTTGTACTCATCGTCGGGCTCGAATACTTTGCCCGAGTAACCGGCGAAGGTGCTATTGCCGAGTTTACCGAGGGCCTTGATGCCGTTGTGTGAAGCAACTGTAGTGCCGTTGGCACACTCTCCGTAGGGGTAGTTGCTGCGCTGACCGTTCACTTTGCCGTCGGTGGGGTAGATATGGAACGCGTCGCTCACCATGGGCGAGGCATCGTTGAACCAGCTTTTGGGGAACGAGTGCTCGCGATTGTAGCAGTCGCCCACGTAGCTGTAGTTGCCACACTGCTCTTTTCCCGGGGTCCACTCCTTGGTCGAGTACATGTCCCAGATTTTTCCGTTGGCCTTGACGTCGCTTGTATTGTACAGCGACCAGAGGCCTTTATAGCTTATGGTGGTATGGTCCCCGATTACCGAATAGAGCTCCTGGAGCAGCGCTTTACCGCTCTTGCCCTCACACTGTTTGTAATATCCGGCGGGAGCCTCGGCCCAAACCGAGAAGATTGTCAAGATGGATGTGAATATCGATAATGATAGTCTTTTCATGATTGGTCTTAATATACAAGTTGAAAAAATTAGCTTGTAAAGTTACAACAATAGGTTGAATTTTTGAGGCACTATTAGCCAAAATCTTCTTTTTAGTGCTATCTTTGCCAATATTTCACATAAAAAGCACTATGATATGGAAAATCTAAAGAAATCTACTCTGCCGTTGATTTACATTATTTTTGCGGCAGTAGGCATTTTGAGCTCGTTGACATGGATAGTCTCATACTCTGTAAGTTTTAACGGCTTGACGGCAACAGCCTTGTCGTACATCTATACACTTGCCATGCTGGCTATGGTGGGCTGGGCTTCGGCGGCCGGCCGTTCGATCGGTGTCAATCGTATGGGCAGCATTTGCGGCTGGATATATGTAGCTCTTTCGCTTATCATCAAATGTTTAGTTCAATACCGGATGTACATGTTTTCAACATACTCTTTTGATGAAATAATGGGAACAGCGCAAATACTAAACATTGTCATAGGCTGTATAGACTTCATTGCCATAGTCGCACTGATACTATTCTTCATAGGGAGTCGGGCTATGACAATCATCAAAGTGTTGATTCCCATCTTGTTGTTTATATCTTATCTTACTTCTTCATGCTCAGGTCTGTTGTTTGGATGGATGGACTCCTACCTCGCCTCGATGTGGGGATTATATATTAGCACATCCTGCTACCTGACTACCTGGCTGACGTTGCTGATACTGTCGATCGTGTGGAAAGCGAAGAATTAGAATCGATTATAAATTTCGGATAATAAAAAATGTATCTCGGTGAAGAGATGCATTTTTTATATGGGGGGATGTCGACGGGGCTTATTGCTCGCCGAGGAGGCGGCGGAAGACCGGCTCGAGGGAGTCGGCGAAGCGCAGTGAGCCGAGGTCGGTGAGATGCAGCGCGTCGACGGTGTGCTCGTTGTCAGTTCCTGTGAGTCCGTCGGCCGGGAGATAGTGCAGGTTGGTGTACTTCTTGGTGAGGTCCTCGTAGCGGCGTCGCATCATGGCGTTGTGGCGCTCGGTGGCGTCGCGCATTACGTTGTCAAAACGGCTGCGGGGATGGTTGAGGCACTCGATGAACAGGATAGGAACATCGGGGTGTGCCGCGCGCACGATGTCGACGAAGGGTATCATGAGGGTGTCGATCTGTCCCGAAGAGCAGTTGGGCACGAAGTCGAGTACGATGAGCGAGGGGGAGGGGGTGGCTGCGATGACGTCGGCAATCTCAAGGTCGAGCTGTCCGTTGCCACCGAAGCCGAGGTTGATGACATCGCGGTTGAGACGACGGCGCAACTGGTTGGTATGGCTCATGCCGGGGCGGTTGACACAACCACCGTGAACGAGGCTGGTGCCATAGTATACGATGGGATTGTTGGCCTCGGGGAGCATGATGTGTGGTCGGGTGACACGGTAGTCGCTGTCGGCGCCGATGTAAAGGCTGTCAACGCCGTCGTAGAGCGACAGGTAAACCATGTATTCGCGCATCTCGGGATCCATGTTCTGTATGACGCAGGCCTCGGTGATGTTGCTGTTGAGGTCGGGGCGGCCCGACTGGGCGAATGTCCATGTCGAGTCGGGGAGCATCATGTACAGGTCGAGGCCGCGCACGCCGGTGGGGGTCATGATATCCATGTTGCTTTTGAATATCGATTTCCACTTGAGATGGATGGCGGGTGCGT
>CANDNO010000114.1 GCA_947386115.1 uncultured Muribaculaceae bacterium | reverse complement strand
ACTACATTTGCTTGCTAAACATCCCAATTAAAATTTATTGATTGAAAACAATCAGCCCAGCAAGCTATGGAAAAGAAGAAGTTCCTATACCTTAATTCCCGCGACGAGTTTTTCAGAGTAGATATTTCCAAAATTGTCTACTTTGAATCGGACGGAAACTATACCAACATCATTCTAAGCAACAAGATAAAGGGGACAGTGTGCATGAATCTGGCCCAGATGCAGTCGGTACTGTCATCGAGCCTGAGAGAGTCAGCATCAATGTTTGCCCGTGTAGGCAAGCGCCATATCATCAATCTCAACTATGTCTACCTCATCGCAATCCTGCGTCAGAGGCTCACGCTGAGCGACGGCGAGAACTTTGAATACACCATACCCGTGTCGAAAGATGCGCTCAAAAAGCTTCGCGACCTGCTGGTAGAATCAATAACCGCCAAACAGAATAACAACGGAAAGTGAACCGAACCGACAAACCATGCAGAATCTTAAAGGCAAGAATATTCTTATAGGTAAGGAGCCGGGGGCAGGGCGCCTGCTCGTAGCAATCGAGGGCACTCAGTTCAACACGGCTATAGGTCCGGCCAACAGTGTTCCGGCAACAGTGAGCCGTTGCATGCCGGCCCAGGGTACAGCTCATGCCCGAATCAGTATCGACGCCGGCGGGAACATGCTTCTTACGAATCTTAAACCGCAGAATGTAACCTTCGTCAACGGCACCCGCGTACTATCCAAACATATCGACAGCGATACCGCAATCGAACTCGGCTCGGATCACTTCTCGGTCAACATGGCCGCCATTTTAGCAACCGCACGCAGGCTTGTGTCACCGGCCATACAGGTTAGTCAGCCTCCGGTTACGGGAGCGTCAACTCCACCTGTACCCGGCGTACCCGGCATTAAAGTCGCATCGAAACAGGGGCAGAGCACATTCAACATCAAGCCGCTTGAAGAGATATGGATGCGATACGAAAACGAGATG
The DNA here is from genome assembly GCA_947386115.1 of uncultured Muribaculaceae bacterium. Taxonomy (GTDB): domain Bacteria; phylum Bacteroidota; class Bacteroidia; order Bacteroidales; family Muribaculaceae; genus JAAVFS01. The sequence continues at coordinate 6,720 of CANDNO010000114.1, read as the reverse complement.
GAACGCATACAGGCCAAGCAAAAGCGTACCAACACAATGCGAGCACTTCAAGGCGTACTTAGCCTTGGCGGTATCGTCTTTGGTAGCGTAATGGCAATGTGTGGAGCACCGGCCGTGGGAATTTTATTCAGTTGCGCAGCACTCGTACTTGGCATAGTAGCTTTCTTCCTGACCAAGAATGACACTTCGGCTGAAGACCGCAAACTGGCTCTTGAACGTCTTGAGGACACCTATCTGTGTCCTAATCCTGCTTGCCGTAAATCACTTCCTACGAAACCATATAAATGGGTTGAACGCAACTACACGAGTTGCAGCTATTGCAAATCTAAGTTCACTCATTAATTTTAAAGCACAGGTATTCATAAAACACAGGCGGGCCAACTAAATAGTGACCCGCCTGTGTTTTTATGATACTATTTACAGGATTGTTTTCTCGGGGTCGGGGAGCTGGAAAGTGAGAATGGCGTCGGGCATCGAGATTATCATTCCCGGAGTGAGAATGATGCGGTCGCCGAATACCATAGGCTGACCATTCACCGTAACGGCGTTGCACGCAGCCTTGAATAGACTCATTGTGTGAGTAATGCCCTGCAGCGGGTCGACCGTTACATCGATAACGATGTGCTGACGGCTCATGCGCTTAGACATGGGTGTTTCGATCTGAATATCCGACACTGAGCCCGGAGCTTTGCGCCCAATCACATTACGGCCCTGTCGCAACTGAAATTCCGCACCATTTGCGGCCAAAATGAGCTGACCGATAGCCAAAGCGGGGAGCTGAGCGCCAAAATTGTCGGAATCGGAACTGTATTTTGTGCCCTCGTAGGGATTATTCTGCGGAACGGGAGGTAACGGAGTCTGAGGCTTGGGCTGAGAAACAAGAGTATACTGGTTGAAAGCCGATTTTTGCTTACATACCGGACAAGTAACAGTCTTTGTCTCAATGTCGGAGCGGTTTTTCACTGAAAGAACGGCACCGCACCATGGACATTTAATTTGTATTATTTCGCTATTTACCATTGCATTACAGGCATTGTGTTGTTAAACTTACCCCACATGACAGGATGTTGAGTGTCGCTCGAGGTGTTCGTGACGTTGCGATGAACATAATCGTATAGTTCGCGTGCGGTTATCGTGCGGTCGCGATTTACATCGGCACCACCTTTTAAACCTTTGAGAAGAAAGGCGGTAAAAAGACCGTTATCAAGTTGACGGTTTTCACGGGATATCTCGGAGTCGCGCGATGACAGGAAGAGCATGACATTGGCTTTCTTGGCCTGATTGACAGCCGCGCTGCTTGACTGCGACTTGTTTTGTCTCATACCTCCCGAGTGACAAGAATCGATAAACATCATCTTATTCTTGCAGCGACTTGTCGACATGGCCTTGCGAATTTCCGAATAGTTGAGTCGACCGTCTGAAGCGCAGAATCCACCGGGATAACCGTGTCCGCTGAAATAGAACACAACGATATCGTTTTCACCGGCCTTGCCAAGAACCTGAGTTATAGCAGCCTTGATGCGCGCCCGGGTGGCATCGCCATCGGTGAGCAACGAATACTCGGTAGCCGTGTTCTTGCCATAGAGGTGAGCGACAGCCTTGGCATCCTTAATCGACAGTGTGAGATTGTTGCATCCACCGGGATAGTTTGAATAGTCGTTGACACCTACCGAGACAAGGTAAACCTTGGCATTAAGCGCACTGCCGGCAAAGAGCATGAGCGCTATAAACAGATACCGAAAAAACTCTTTAAAATTCATCGCCGTAAAGATGATATTATCAGATCGTAGCGTCGTTACTGTAGTCTATCTCGTCGTTCTGAGCATACATGTTGGTATTGGTACCGTCGGTAAATCCGCCAAGCGAAGCCACGGTCACACCGCCACCTCTAATGTCATGAACCTCGTTATCCTGAATCTCGCCGTCATGGTTTTCATCGGCCCAGAGAACATCAAACTCCATATCTCCGTCAACGTCGATAACAAGAACGGGGTCTTCGTTAACCATGAGAAAACCTAAGTTAGAACCGTCGCTTTCGTCATGCATTACTCCAAGAATCTCAACTTCATCATCGGCCGGAGGTTCGGGAGTAGGGGGCTGGGGAGTGACATGAGTGTTCTGAGCCACGTGATTGTGGGTGGGAGTATAAGTGGGGGCATAGGAGGGAGCAGGACCGACGCCAACGGCAGCCTGACCGAACGCAACCTGATTGTCATGTCCCATTGAGTCCCACTCGGCAGCAGTAAATGTATTGTACGTCTGGCCATGCCAGTGGAATACACCGCCGGGGCCTACCTCGGCACGTGCCGAGCTGAAAGCCTGAGCAAAGCTCATATTGTCGTTAACGCCATGAGCCAGCGGCACATTGCCATGATACGAAACAGGCTGGCTGACGGTGGTATTGTCTTCCACCACAACAACCTCGTCGACAGAGTTGTCTACTTCAACCTCTTCTATATCCTCGACAGGCTCAAACTGCAGACCGTTATCAGATTTCATACCTGTGAGCACTGCGCCACCTGCGGCACCAACCACAGCGCCGACACCGGCACCGACAGCCTGGGCCACGCCATTTCCACCGCTCTTACCGGCGGGTTTTGCCACGGCGGGAGGAGTTACGGGTTTGGGGGCAGCAACTTTGGGGGTAGGGGGAACGGGCTGTGCTTTGGGGGTTGAATCGAGCATTGTCGCGTAGGCCGGGTTGGGAGCTTTCTTGTTATCCATCGTACAAATATTTTGATTGTTATTAAGTAACTCTTAAAAATTAGTTCATATTATTCAATTATTAAATAACTCGTGCTTACTGCGGCGCTTTTTGGCTTTGTTCGGCGCTTTTTGCTTTCATCCTAAGTTGTGTAGCTCGCTACACGCCTTCGTCTTCAAACAAAAATCACTCTAACAAATCTCAAAAATCACTCGCAGCTAATTTTTGCGAGTTACTTATTTTCTTTGTTTTGATGTTGCAAAGGTAATGGGTGAAACATCAAGTTGCAAGAAAATCAAGCAATCATGTACGAAATAACACGTTTTTTCCACAAACTTTGCGCAATTCGCACCAACGGCCTACAGAATGCCCATGAATTTTAACGACATCACGTCGCAGTCAAAGTTGCGAAGGGTCTCATATTTGATACTTGCCTTCAATACAAGCACACGGTTAAGCAAGTCGTCGATATACTTGAAACAACTATTAATCTGATAGTACGGAAACGAAACGTATTCGATAAAATCGCGTCGGATAGCGCGAAGAGAATCGGCCAACGACGTTACCGACCCGATAAATTGAGAACAGTACTGAGGCGTAACGATACATGAAATCGTAGGAACGTCGCCCCAACCTATAGTCTTCACTGTTTCAGCTTGCTGAGGTTCTTCGGTTTCAATGGGCTCAGGCTTTGTTTCTTTGTTCTTACGCTCAAGACGACGGCATGCAGTTTTGAAACGACGTTCAACCCGGCGCGCGAACTTGTAAATAACAGGACAGTCATCGCGATACTCATCGGCGTGAATAGCCTCAGGATTTCTCATGGATAATGAAATAAAATCGCGCACCCGGCTGCGCTCCTCTGCATCGTCGATTGAAAGCAGTCGGTCGATTTCCTCGGCCGATAGTGAAATAGATTTGAATTTCATAGAATAGATATAAGTAACTCTTAAAAATTAGTTTGTATTATTCAATTATTAAATAACTCGTGCCTACTGCGGCGCTTTTTGACTTTGTTCGGCGCTTTTTGCTTTCATCCTCAGTTGTGTAGCTCGCTACACGCCTTCGTCTTCAAACAAAAATCACTCTAACAAACCTCAAAAATCACTCGCAGCTAATTTTTGCGAGTTACTTGTTTACATAAATTTTTTGCAAATATACCTATAGAAATAGCCGGTTGTGATGCAAAATATTCACAAACCGCAAAAAAAATATGTTAAATGGATCACTTTTGAGCTGCAGATAGCACGGTGGGGCTCTCCACATCGACGCCAAAGAGACGTGCGCGCTGAATGATTGCCCGCGCGAGCCGAGGTTTCAAGTCCTCGGGACAATAACGGAAATAAGCTTCGGCTGCACGCACATGGGCTGCATCGGGCATAGGATATTCGCGACGTTCAGGGAGTCCGAAAACATCATCGGGCAGTTCCTTTTTCTCTTCGTATGAAAGACGATCTGTTGACATAACCATTAGTATTTTATTACTTAATAACAAAGCTGGTGAAAGGAAGTTCAACAGCTACAATTAACACAATTTGATACAACTGCAAGATTTTAGTTTACGGATTTGTTGCATAATTGGATTTTAAGTTATAATTTTGCACACAAATTAGAGAAATAGATGACACCTGCCTCTAAACATATCGTCAATGTTCTTGTGTCACGCAATGCTTCGAGAGTATTGCGACGACGATAATGCTCTGTCTCTGATTCAGAATTTCCCCCGATTTTACATTTGCAACATTCGTTACGATAAAACCCGCGCTATAGCATGACGCGAGATTTTGTCAGTTAAATATTATGTCACCGTCAAGGTATCGACTATCCCGACGTGTAACATCAATATGGCAACAAGTAAGGATAAACCATTTTAAACATAATAGGACATATTATAAATTATTTCAAAGGATATGGATTGTTTAGTAAGAGAAGCTACCGAGGAAGATGTCAAGTATTCCGAGCACATCTGTGACCTTATTTACGAATCGGCCCTGCAGCGAGGCACCGGCATAGCCCGACGATCGCCCGAATATATAGCCGAAAAGATGAAAGGAGGGAAAGCCGTAGTGGCTCTTGACGGTGACCGTCTTGTAGGATTCAGCTATATCGAAAGCTGGGGACACGGCGACTTTGTTGCAACGAGCGGTCTTATAGTAGATCCCGAATACCGTCATCACGGACTTGCAGAGCGCATCAAACACAGCACGTTTGACCTGGCTCGTCACAAGTTTCCTGAAGCCAAGCTGTTCAGTATCACTACATCGTTGCCGGTGATGAAGCTCAACACCCGACTGGGCTACGTACCGGTGACATTCTCGGAGCTCACCGACGACGAGGAATTCTGGGCCGGCTGCAAGGGATGTATAAATTACGACATCCTGCAACGCAATAACAACGTGCGCTGTATTTGCACCGGAATGCTCTATGACCCCAAAGCATCAAAATAATAAATAATAAAAACGACATATACATTATGAAAAAGAAAGTTGTACTGGCATTCAGCGGCGGACTCGACACATCGTTTGCCGTAAAATATCTGTCGGAAGATCTCGGATATGAGGTTCACACAGCGTTATCCAACACGGGAGGTTTCTCTCCTGCCGAATGTGAGAAAATAGCCGAGCGAGCAATGGCTCTCGGAGCGGCAAGCCACGTGACACTCAACATCGAACAGGAATACTACGAGAAGTGCATCCGCTACATGGTCTATGGCGACATACTGCGCAACGGCACTTACCCCATCTCGGTGAGCAGCGAGCGCACATTCCAGGCAATATCCATCATAGAGTACGCAAAGAAAATCGGCGCCGATGCCGTGGCTCATGGCTCGACAGGCGCAGGCAACGACCAGGTGCGTTTCGACCTTACATTTGCCATTCTGGCTCCCGAAATCGAGGTTATCACACCCACACGCGACATGACCCTTACCCGTGAGTATGAAATCAACTACCTTAAAGAGCATGGCTTCGAGGCCGACTTCAAGAAGATGGAATACTCCATCAACAAGGGACTGTGGGGAACATCGATAGGCGGTAAAGAGACTCTTAAATCGGAACTGACACTGCCCGAGAGCGCATACCCCTCGCAGATAGAGCTGCACGAGCCACAGTCGTTGAAAATAGGTTTCGAGAAAGGTGAGATCGTGAGCGTTAACGGTAAAGAATATACTGATAAAGTAGAGGCAATAAGAGCAGTGGAAGCGATAGGCTCACGTTACGGAATAGGCCGTGACATGCACATCGGCGACACGATAATAGGCATCAAGGGCCGCGTAGGCTTTGAGGCAGCAGCTGCCATGCTCATTATCGGAGCCCACAAAATGCTCGAGAAACACACCATGACCAAGTGGCAGCTCTACTGGAAAGAGCAGGTGGCCAACTGGTATGGAATGTTCCTGCACGAGGCGCAGTATCTCGAGCCCGTTATGCGCGATATCGAGGTAATGATGGAGAGCTCACAGCAATATGTCACCGGCGAGGTTGAACTCACGCTGCGCCCGTACTGTTTCCAGACCGTGGGAGTGTCATCGCCCTACGATATGATGAAGACCGACTTTGGCGAGTATGGCGAGGTCAATAAAGCGTGGAGCGCCGACGATGTGAAAGGGTTTACCAAGATACTTGGCAACCAGATGAAAATCGCACAGTTAATACGCAATAAAAAATGATACGCGCAGGTATTATAGGAGGTGCCGGCTACACGGCCGGTGAACTTATACGCTTGCTGGTGAACCATCCCGAGGTTGAAATAGCATGGGTACACAGCGTGAGCAATGCGGGTAACCGTTTGACCGATGTCCACGGCGGCCTTTATGGCGATACAGAACTCTGTTTCACCGACACGACCGACATGAACTACATCGACGTGCTGTTCCTGTGTTCGGCCCATGGCGACAGCTGCAAGTTTCTTGAAGCCAATCCAGTACCTGAGAGTGTGAAAATCATAGATCTGGCACAAGATTTCCGCGAGATCGGAAGAGCGTCGTGTAGGGAAAGAGTGTAGTTGAGGGGGTTGTT
>CANDNO010000113.1 GCA_947386115.1 uncultured Muribaculaceae bacterium | reverse complement strand
AAGATTTGCTCGTTTCGTTTTTGAAAGATGCTCATTTCGTTTTTGCGATTATACTACCGGAATTTAGCATTTTATTATGGAACTTTTTTGGATTGGAATAGTAGTTTTTGCAATCGGGGTTTTGCTCCGAATCTATTTTCGCTTCAAGTATTACCATGAATACAAAACGAGCGTACGCACCGACCGGCAGGCCGAGGAACTTCGTGCCACTTACCGTCCCAAGATATTTATAGGACTCGGCATCGAAATCATCGGCTGCATAATCAGTATAATCTCAGTGTGCCATTAATAACTTCGACACTCTTCTATTGATGAAAGATTCTTGTTCACCTCTATTTGTGTGTCAGCATTACCCCTTTAAGATATTCTGCCTCAGGTTCTTGATTTGCTCTAAATAGATGCTTTTGTAATCCGGCTTACCATTTATGAGTTCATTTAGGTTATTGTGGGTCACCACTACGACGTCGTAGGCTCTGAGCAGGTGAAGTTTCTGCATTATTTTACCATTGATCGACGTGATAGGATCAGTGACGTAATAATAAATCTTATTTTTGACAATGGCATCACTGCCCTGCTTTTTTAGTCTTATTCGGCGGTCAAGAAGCCACCATATATCGGCCTCTGAGAAATCCATACCGAAACCTATTATATGCAAGTCGGTCATGAAGAAAGTGTCAGCCCAAGAGTACAAATCGCGATGAGCTATATTTTTTAACCCAAGGCTCTCTATCGCAGGCATTTGAAAACCGTCAGTCAATCGTTTGGCCATCCGCGGAATTTTTTGTTTGGCCTCATTGTTGAATGAGTATTCTCCTTTCATGTATTTGTCAAGTTTACCTAAAGTCCCGCAGTAGTGGTCATATCCCAGGACGATAGTTTTGGGATATTGTACCGTGCCATGGTACTGGAATACGACTATCTCCTTGTTGCTTATTGGATTCTGATACTTATTCCATCTATGCAGACTGTAGACCGTTTCGGATTGGTCCGCCTCGTTCTCCTTCGGATTCAAATTCTTTGAAAAAGACCGATCATAGTTTGGTGTAACAAAAATGTTTACGTCAAGATCGAGTAATGAATCATACAGGTCGCAGCGTTTTATATTTTCCAATTCTTTTGCAAGGCCTTTTTTTAACTCAAATTCAGTACTTTCGTCCGGGTGATTCTTGATGTAAAAATATTCATATTGAAATGTAGGGGGCAATAAGTTGATATCGACATCTATATCATTACTGCCGGGTATATTCTTCAACAGTTTGCTCCATGATGGATTTTCTTTTTCGAGTCTGTTGAAACCATTGCCAAAGAGTATCGCTTTTTCCATCGTTTATGGTATTATGCAGAAAGGTTTGTGTTTGCCCTCCAATTCTTTTTAGAGGGTGGGTTAGCGGCGGGGGACGATGACGCGCTCGCCGAGGTTGCGGGCGAGCTCCATGCGCAGGCGTGCGTAGTTGTCGATGTTTTTCATGCAGGCAAGCACTTGCTCGGTATAGTCGGGCGCATGGGAGTCGAGACGGCTAAGCGTATCTCTCTCCTGCGCGATCATTATTGCGAGATGGGCGTCTTTGACCCCGGCTATTGCCTTGGGTACAAACTCTAAAAGACGGTCACGCTCTGTCTCGACCTTGGCATATTTTGTGTGCACTTTGCTCAGTTGGTGGCGCTCGCTCACGAGATCGGTCGTGAGTCGGCGTATATCGCTGTCAGGAGATGATGCAAGCCGTATTTCAAGATAGTCGTCGGCAAACCGTGTCATCTCATCCTTAAAGAATTGATCACAACGCTCTTTGAGCGCATCTTCCCGCTTTTTTATATCTGATAGATCGGTAGCCGATGCCTGTATCTGCTGCATGCCGTCATTCCACAACGCGTCATATTTTTCACGGGTTATGGTCTCGTGTTGAGCCAGGTCGGTATTCCACGACGTGTTGAACAGCTCTATTGCTGCGTTGAACGTCGTCGTAAATTGGGGAGCGGTCCATGTGATACCGTCATAGGCGAGTTCTTCGGCAACATATTCAATAAGCAGCATGGGAAAGGTCTCTCCACTCTCATCGGGGGCGTCGCAGAACTTGGCCATGCCATATTTAAGGACATAGCGCAGCAGTTCCTTTTCACACGATATCAACAGCTTTTCAGCTGCTGCCGTACCCTTGCTTTTCGGTTGCTGTTGCTCTGTAAGTGTCGTAGTCTGTGCCGGTGTCGAGGGCTGAGCAACACGTGGAGCCTGATAATCGGCACCTTCATTGCGACGCGCTGTGGCTTTGTCGACCTCAAGTTTTAGCACTTTCTCATCGATTTGCAGCAGGCGGCTACACTCGCTTATATAAACTGTGCGGGCAATATTATCGGGGATGCAGGCTATCGACTTGACAATGTCTGTGATTACCTCGGCACGTTTAATAGGGTCGTTTTCAGCTCCTTCAAGCAGAATGCGCGTTTTGAAGCGTATGAAATCGGTCTCGTTGGCTTCCATGTAAGCCTCTACTTCCTCGGTAGTGTGGCTCTGAGCAAACGAGTCGGGGTCATCACCGTCGGGCAGCAGTAGCACTTTTATCTTCATGCCCTCGGCAAGCAGCATGTCGATACCTCGCAACGAAGCCTTGATGCCGGCCGGGTCGCTGTCATAGATTACCGTGACATTCTCGGTAAAGCGGTGTATAAGACGTATCTGACCCTCGGTGAGCGAAGTGCCCGATGATGCTACGACGTTCTCTATACCGCTCTGTGACATGGAGATAACATCCATGTAGCCCTCAACGAGTATGCACTTGTTCTTCTTGACGATCGACTGCTTGGCCTGATACAGACCATACAACTCGTTGCTCTTGCTGTAGATTATCGACTCGGGCGAGTTGACATATTTGGCTACGGCTTTATCCGACCGTAGTGTGCGTCCGCCGAAAGCTACTACCTTTCCCGAGATACTGAATACGGGATAGATTACGCGTCCCTTGAAACGGTCATAGACCTGTCCGCGGTCGTTCTTGATACAGAGTCCTGTATCTACGAGATACTTCTCGCTGTAGCCGTGGTTCAAGGCTGCCTTGTACAGGGCATCACGCTGGTCAAGCGAATAGCCCAGGTGAAAGCGCTTGATAGCCATGTCGTTGATGCCGCGCTCGCGGAAGTATGACAGACCTATTGCGATTCCGTCGGGGTCCTCGGTGAGATTCTTTTCAAATTCGCCTAAGGCAAACTGGTTGACGGCCAGCATGCTTTCACGCTCGGTCGCGGCCTGGCGCTCGGCATCGGTCATCTCGTGCTCCTTGATCTCGATGTTGTATTTCTTGGCCAGATAGCGCAAGGCCTCGACATACGACATCTGCTCGAGCTCCATTATGAAGCCTACGGCACTGCCACCTTTGCCACAGCTGAAACACTTACACAGACCCTTGGCCTTCGAAACCGAAAACGAGGGCGTGCGCTCGTTGTGGAACGGGCACAGTCCTATGTAGTTGGCTCCCCGGCGTTTGAGCTTGACGAAATCGCTAACGACCTCGACAATGTCGGCGGCATCAAGGATGCGGTTTACGGTTTCCTGGTCTATGCGTGACATGGGGCCGGTTCAGATTACAGCGCGACAGCGTCGACCGACGGCTGGTCGGTCACGGCAAGGGCAATCACCTCGTCGATGGTGTCGACATAGTGGAATGTGAGACCGTCGCGATATTTGGCCGCGATGTCCTCAATATCCTTGGTGTTGTCGCGCGATATGATTATGTCGGTTATGCCGGCACGTTTTGCTGCGAGAATCTTTTCCTTGATTCCGCCTACGGGAAGCACCTTGCCTCGGAGCGTGATCTCGCCGGTCATGGCCACACGCTCTTTCACACGGCACTGCTTGAGTGCCGACACGATTGACGTTACCATGGTTATGCCGGCCGACGGGCCATCCTTGGGTATGGCGCCTTCGGGCACGTGGATGTGCAGGTTGTATTTGTCAAACAGGGCCGGGTCGATACCGAGACGTCGTGCATGGGCCTTGACGTACTGCAGTGCAATCATGGCCGATTCTTTCATTACGTTGCCCAGATTGCCCGTGAGGGTGAGTTTTTCTCCTTTGCCCTCCGAGAGCGAAGTCTCGATGTAGAGTATCTCGCCTCCTACTGCAGTCCAGGCTAGTCCGGTCACAACGCCGGCGAAGTCGTTGCCCTCGTAGCGGTCACGGTTGTAGCGTGGCACTCCGAGGTAAGAATCGAGCAGCTCGGGAGTGATGACACGTGCATACTCCTCGCCACTCATCTTCTTGAGAATCACCTTGCGTATTACGGCCGAAAGCTGTTTGTCGAGCTGACGCACACCGCTCTCGGATGTGTAGCGCTCGATGATGGCCGAGATTGCCTCGGGCGAGAACGACAGGTCGTCGGCAGTGAGCTTGTTGTCGCTCAATATCTTGGGTATGAGATGGCGTATCGCTATCTCGACTTTCTCCTCAAGCAGGTAGCCCGAAATGTCGATTACTTCCATACGGTCAAGAAGCGGTTGCGACATGGTCGACAGCGTGTTGGCCGTGGCTATGAAAAGAACTTTCGAAAGGTCGTAGTCTATATCGATGTAGTTGTCGTGGAAATGACAGTTCTGCTCGGGGTCGAGGACTTCGAGCAGCGCTGCGGCGGGATCACCCTTGAAGTCGGCGCCTATCTTGTCGATCTCGTCGAGCAGGAGCACGGGATTGGATGTCTCGGCACGCTTCATGGCATCCATGATGCGTCCGGGCATGGCGCCGATATAGGTGCGGCGGTGTCCGCGTATCTCAGCCTCATCATGAAGTCCGCCGAGCGACACGCGCTGGTAATGGCGACCCATAGCGCGGGCTATCGACTGTCCGAGCGAAGTCTTTCCTACACCCGGAGCGCCTACAAGACACAGTATCGGAGCGTTGCCCTCGGGATTGTTCATTATCACGGCAAGCTGCTCGAGGATGCGGTCTTTCACTTTCTCGAGTCCGTAGTGGTCGTTGTTGAGGATCTCGCGTGCTTTGGAAAAATCCTGGTTCTCGACGTCATACTTGAGCCAGGGCAGTGACATGAGGGTCTCGAGGTAGGCATACTGTACCGAATAGTCGGGCGACTGCTGGTTGAGTCGTCCAAGCTTTTCAACCTCTTTGACAAATACGTGGTAGGCCTCGTCGGGGAACGGCACGTGGCGGGCGCGGTCGAGTATCTTGGCTGTCTCGTCAGAGTCGCCGTATAGCTCGTGGCGTATGGCGTCCATCTGCTGTTGCAGGAAGTTGCTGCGTTGCTGCTCGGTGAGGTTGGCGTGGGTGCGCTCCTGTATCGACTTGTTGATGTCAGATAGCTGGCGAGCTACCGACAGCTCGGTGAGCAACAGGAATGCACGATCCTTGAGCCTGTTTTTCGACAGCATTTTCATCTTGGCCGTGGGCTCGATGGGCAGGTGGGTCGCCACGAGATTGATAAGCATCTCGGGATCGTTGGTATTGCGCAGGTTGAACAGGAAGTCCTCGGGCGCGCCGGGAGTGCTCTCGAGTATCGAAAGCGTCATTTCCTTGATCTGCCCGGTGAGAGCCTCAAACTCTTTGTCGCCCGAGCGGGGTTTGGTGTCCCTTACCGGTTTTACGCGGGCCGACAGGCGTGCTTCGGGCAGCGTGGCATTGGCTCCGGGGCCTTCTACCTTGAACTTGCCGCGGGCATGGACGATGGCAGTGTGGGTATCATCGGGCAGGTCGATAACCTTGATGACATCGGCCACGACGCCATACCCGAAGAACTGGTCGGGGAGCGTGGGGTCATCAAGATCCGGCTTGGCCTGGCACAATACTCCTATCGGAATCTTCAGCTCGCTGGCTTTGCGCGCTGTGAGGAGCGAGTTCTCGCGTCCAAGAGAAATAGGAATTGTTATGTCGGGGAACAAAACGAGATTACGGGTGGGCAATATGGGTAGGTCCTCATAGTGCAGGTTCTCGTTGTCGTCGAGTTTGTTCAGATCAATCTGTCCTAAAGATACTATTGATGATTTGTCGTGGTCAAAATTCATGTTATTGTCCTGGTGATTTCACACGTGATGGGGTAGTGGGGGGTGAGACCGGGTGTATTACTCAGCCTCGGGCGCTGTCTCTTCGGCCTTGGCTTCTTCCTGCTCGGGTTCCTTGAAGCTGTCAATTCCGGCAGCGAGGAGCTGGTTGTACCAGTTGAGAAGTTTCTTGATGTCGTTGGTGTAGACGCGCTCGTCGTCAAACTCGGGAAGAACTTCAGCAAAGAAAGCGCGCACGTCGGCGTCGCTGCCGAGGCCTTTCACATCGACGGGTTTGCCCTCCATCTTGACTTTCACGGCCTCGAGTACGTCGCCCAGAGGAACGTCATCCTCGACGGTGTAGATCGATATGTCGGCCAGCGAGATAACCTTGTCGTGGGCGTAGGCGGGAGTGCGTTTGCCGGTCTGAAGGCTTTCTACGATGAGCATGTTTTTACCGGGATTGACGAGTTTGAAAAGTCCGGGACGACCCGAAATACAAAGTATACCTTTAAGCATGATAGTGTTGAGTCTAAATTAATAATAAACTAAATTGCGCGTAGTGTTTAACCTACAGGCAATCGGGGTACAAAAATACTCAAAATATACCGTTTCACCAATTACGACTCATGTTTTTTTATTACCTTTGTATCGAAATGTGGATGTTTATAAAGAACATAATACAGCTTATCATCTCGCCCGATAACGGTTGGGACGATGTTGCGCGCGGGTCAAATCCCGTGCGTGCCCGCCGTGGCATGTCGTGGATGATCGCAGTAGCGGCGCTGTCGATTTTCATCCAGCTTTTTTATTCGGGACACCCTGCAGTCATGGTGCTTTGCCAGCAGATGATCGTTGTGTTTGTCACGCTTTGCGCTTCATACTTTTTCAGCGACTTTATTCTTGCGATGTGGCTGCCGCGAATGAACGACGGGGTAGTCGATGAACGCATGTCGAAGCTGTTTATCTACTATACCATCAGTCTGCTGTCATTGCAGATCGTATTGGCAAGCATATTGCCGCTCACGTTTGCCATACTTGAACTTTGGCCCATCTATGTGGTTGTAATTATGTGGCGGGCCATGAAAGTGCTTGATCTGCCCGACAAGGCCACCGGCAAGTTTCTGCTCGCGGTGATTGTAGCTTTCATATTGCCGTCACAGTTGCTGCTGAGGGCTTTTAACAGTGTGATTTTACAATGAAATTTAAGGAAGTAAATATAAAGAACAAACGTGCCACTTATGACTATGCCATAGGTGATACTTTCACGGCCGGCATCGTGCTCACCGGCACCGAAATCAAGTCGATCAGGCTCGGAAAGGCGAGTCTTGTCGATACCTTCTGTTATGTCGACAACGGTGAGGTGTGGGTCAAGAACATGTACATTGCCGAGTATTTTTACGGCACATATAACAATCATGCCGAGCGCCGCGACCGCAAGCTTCTGCTTAATAAAAAGGAGATAGCGCAGCTTGAAAAAGACGGTAAACTCACGGGCTTTTCTATCATCCCGCTGAGGCTGTTTATCAACGACCGTGGCCTTGCCAAGCTTGTAATAGGCGTGGCCAAGGGTAAAAAGGAATATGATAAACGACAGTCGATCAAGGAGCGCGACGACAAGCGCGACATGGCCCGATTCTTCCAGAAAAAATAATCAGCCTTATCAAACTGTTGCCGAGAGGAACAGCAGATATTGGTTACCGTCACAAGCGGTGATGCCTGCAATGCGGGTGTCTCCGCTCTTTTTTCCTGTTTTCGTCATGCGTTACCCAAATCGCGGGTGACCCAGTTTTCGA
>CANDNO010000112.1 GCA_947386115.1 uncultured Muribaculaceae bacterium | reverse complement strand
TCACTTACGGACACGAAAAAAGGGCCACATAATTGTGACCCTTCAGTGATCCGGACGGGATTCGAACCCATGACCGTCTGCTTAGAAGGCAGATGCTCTATCCAGCTGAGCTACCGGACCATCCTGTCACCGCCGGGATCTGTGCCCGGCGGGAAAGTGGTGCAAAGTTACTAATTATAGCTCGTAGGTGAAAGTTTTGAGCTATCTTTTTTATGCCATCTTTTCGTCGAGCATGGCAATCTTGTTGCGCAGTGTCTCGATATCTTCTTTTACGGCGGCTATGCGGCGGTCGAGTTCCTGGAGCATTGCGTTGCCTCGGTTGCTCTTGGTGGTGAAGAAGCCGAGGTTGTTCTCGCAGGTCATAAGTTCCTGTTTCTTTGCCTCATAGGCTCGAACGAGGCGTTCGCGTTCGCGGCTTATGCGGTTCTGGTCGTTGCCGAGATCGGCGAGTGTGGTCTCGAAGCGTGCCATGGAGCGGCTGTTGCGTGACAGTTTGTAACGTTCGCGCAGGTCGTTGGCTGCGGCGCGGTACTCGTCGTAGATCTTGTCTTTGTCGCGGAAGGGTACGTGGCCTGCCTGGCGCCAGCGTGTGTCGGCGTCGCGCAGCAGTGCTACGACGTCGTCGGGGGTGCTGTCGTCGCCTACGGCTTTGAGTTCGGCTATGATGTCGCGTTTTGCTTTAAGCGCGGCTTGCTCGGCGTGGCGTGAGTCGCTGAGGTCTTTCTTTTTCTGCTCGAAGAAGTAGTCGCATGCTTGCTGGAAACGGGCCCACAGGGCATCGCTCTGTTTCTTGGGAACGGCGCCTATTGTCTTCCAGCGGCGCTGGAGTTCTACGAGTTTATCGGCTGTCTTTTTCCACTCGGTGCTGTCTTTCAGGGCTTCGGCCTGTTCACACAGCTGTGTCTTGAGCTGCAGGTTCTCGGCCTGGCGGTCTTTGGCGGCACGGAAATACTCGGCTTTGGCGTTGAAGAAGTTGTCGCAGGCGGCGCGGAAGCGGGCAAACAGTTTGTTGTTATTGCGACGTGATGCGTAGCCCAGTGTGCGCCATTCTTCCTGTGCGCCGAGTATCTGTGCGGTGAGTTCGTCCCACTGCTTAAACGATGTGGCGGCGGTGACGTCGATAGCCTCTACGCGCTCGCAGAGGGCTGTCTTGGCGTCCTCGTTGTGCTGCTCGCGGGCCTTGCGTTCTTCGAAGAATGCCTGGTAGCGCTTGTTGACGATGGCCGATGCATCTTTGAATCGGTTCCATATCTCCTCGCGCATTTCCTTGGCTACGGGGCCTGTGTCACGCCATGTGTCGTGGAGTGTCTGCAGGCGTTTGAATGCGGTGACTACATCGTCTTCGGTAGCGAGGGCCTCGGCCTCGGCACACAGCAGGTTCTTGGTATCGAGGTTCTTGCGGAAGTCGTAGTCACGCAGGTCTTTGTTGATGCGGTACTGGTCGTAGAAGCGCTCGATGGCGTCCTGATATCGTTTCCACTGGTCGGTGGCCTCGGTGGCGGGTACCTCGCCTATCTCTTTAAACTGCTGCTGCAATTCGCGGAAACGGGGGAACTCGCGGTTTACATTGTCGGCGTCGGCCGACATGGCCAGCAGCTGCTCGATTATTTCGTTGCGTTTGGCGAGATTCTCACGACGCTGTGCCTCGAGGCGTGCAACGAGTTCGGCTTTTTTCTCCTTGATTGTCTCGAGCAGTGATTTGAACTCATCCTCGGCGGCGCTGGGAGCGGGCTGGAACTGAGCGTCGGGCTCGAGCGAGCCGTCGGCCAAAGCTGCTTCGCGCTCGGCCTGCTGCTCGGCGTGGCGGAATGCGTAGAATTGTTGCTTGAGGCTTGCCAGCTCGTCGCGGCCTATGCTGTCGGCATCCATGTCGGCCAGTCGGCGGGCGGCCTCGAGGGCCTCGTCGATTGTGGCATAGACGACACGCTGCTGCACGGGCTCGGCGCTATCGGTCTGGGTGGCCTCGGTTTCGTCCTCGACGATAGCGGGCTCGACGGTTTCAACAATTTCGGTAGTCTCGTAAACGGGCTCGGTGGCCTGTTGCTCATTGAGGGTCAAGTCTGTGTCGACGCGCGGGGCGACATTAGACTCTTCACGCATTTCCATAATCTTGTGATATTAAAGTGTTTAACAGTACGCGCCCCGATTGAGGGGGGCAAACGCCGTCCCAAATTTATAAAAAGTTTTCGATTTAAAGACATTAAGCACCGATATTTTTATACCTTTGCACTATTGATGACCGTTTTAGAGCCCGATTCCAGCTATGATGACTTTAGCCTCAAACAATATTCTCGAGACCATAGGATGCACACCCATGGTGCGTATCAATCGTCTCAACCCCAACCCCGATGTCAATATCTTCGCCAAGCTCGAGGGATTTAATCCGACGGGGAGCATAAAGGACCGCATCGCCCTTCGCATGATCGAGGATGCCGAGGCTTCGGGACGCCTGCACCCGGGGCAGACCATCATCGAGCCCACATCGGGCAATACCGGCATCGGACTCGCCATCGTTGGCATCGTCAAAGGCTATAAGGTAAAGATCGTGATGAGCGATGCCGTGAGCATCGAGCGCCGCAAGATAATACGCTCTTACGGTGCCGAGGTTATCCTCACCCCAGGCTCGGAGGGCACCGACGGCGCCATACGCCTTGCCCGCAAGATGGTGGCCGAGAATCCCGACCGATATTTCATGCCCGACCAGTTTGGCAACGCCGCCAACTATCAGGCCCATTACGAGAGAACCGCCCTCGAGATATGGGAGCAGACCGGCGGCAAAATCGACTACCTCGTCTGTGCGTTAGGCACTTCGGGCACGATCATGGGCATTTCACGTTTCATGCGTGCTCTCAAGCCCGACATCAAGGTCGTATGCGCCCAGCCCGTAAAAGGTCATTACATTCAGGGACTCAAGAACATGGAAGAGGCCATCGTACCTGCAATCTACGACCCGTCGCGCATCGACATCCAGGAAATGATCGAGAGCGAGGAAGCCATCGAGATGGCCCGGCAAATTATCCTCAACGAGGGAATCTTTGCCGGCATGAGCAGTGGAGCCGCCATGCTTGCGGCCACCCGCGTAGCAGCCCGCATTCCATCGGGAAACATTGTCGTGGTCTTTCCCGACCGCGCCGAAAAATACCTGTCGACTACGATGTTCGACCGCTACGATGACAGTCACGCCGCTGCCGACGATTGACCCGCCCCTAGAGGTTGCCGTTCCTTACCTCACGCCTGTAACACCGGTAGAATTTAATGCATAAAGCCATTATGACTATTGCCGAAACGAGGCTCCACCACTCAATCTCCTCGTTGGCAAACCGTATACTGCGGTCTACCACAACTGCAACCGATACTACCGACATTGCAAGCCATATATTACGTCGTACTTTATTGCTAAGCATAATCATTTTACTATTATTACTTATTAGACGCAGCCGGGCAGCAATAGTTTCAGGCTATTATTTTAGTATAGCCGAAGCGGCGCCTCGCTGCTCGGTCACCTCATTGTCTCGCTGAACCTTCTTTCCATAGCCAAAGGTGTATGTAACAGAGAGGTTGATGCGTCGATGGGACGAGCGTCCAAGTATCTCGGCCGTCTCTGTGAAAACGGGACTTGATATCTCCCGGTGTGATTTCACCCAGTCGCTTCGTAGGAAATTAATTGCCGACAGCCTGACGTTCAGATTCGTATTACTCCAGCCTATGCTAAGGTGGTAATAATCACGCTCTTTGATATAGGTGCCGGCCATCGAGTTTTCCAGTATAAACCGGTTGCCGAGTTCATAGTGTCCTTGAAAAAAGAGGTTGCCGAGATAATACGTGGCCGATGCATTAAATCTGAAAGGCGTTTTATGCTGATCGTAATATCCTGTGCTACGGTAAAATACAAGCATAGGTTTGGCTTGGAGCTGGAGGCTGCCGTCGAGTAATTTCCACGTCATGTTGGCACCAACCTGTACACGGATGAAGTTGCCGCTGTTGATGTAGGTCTTTACTATCGCAGTCTTGTCGGAATTATATGTATAGTAGGGTACAAACGTATTGAAACGCTCCCAGTAGCGACATAAAAATGAGGCGCTGAATCTGTTGCCCGGCGTCCACGAATAGCTCAGGTTGCCATCAATAAACGGGTTGCCCTTTAGCTCGGGATTACCTTTATGATACATCAGTTCATTAACGCGAACCTGATTGGAGCCCCTGACGGCCTGATTGGGCGTCGAATTGGCCAGCTGAGCGAGGAATGAGATATTGTTACGACTGTTAACGGCATAGGATAATTGCAGAAGTCCGTAAGGGTAAATGTCGTTACGATTTTTCCCGTCGACAATAATTTGTTCCCACGCCATGCCGGCGGCGGCGGTCATCCTCAAGCGCTGTGCCGTATAGCTGTATATAGCGTCAACTATGGCATAGGGTATGGAAAAGTCGAGATTATACGATTGGTCGCCCCAATAGCGTATATTGTTGACATATTTACCACCCATGACACATATCGAGGCTGTGTTAGAGGCCGTAAACTGCTTGGTGGCAGTAATGTCGCCACGCATGAGGTAAGCGTCTTCAACGGCATTGTTGACAGTATTGAAATCGGTTGCCGCGCCCAGGTGGTACGACGACAGATTGCGTATGCGGCTGTAGGTCGTCTGGGCTCCTATGCTTACAGAATAATTCCCCGGGAAACTGAAATTGAACAGTCCGGTCCAGCCTATGGTCTTCTTGCAAGACCGGTTGTTGTCTTCAAACCTGTTTAGCTCGGTATCGGAATGTTTCTCGCCGCTGTACATGACATGGCCGGTGTAGTTGTCGGATGGCTGCTCATCGTAGGTGTATTGCAGTGTATTTGAGATCTGTATATCAGGAGCGTTATAGACAGCACGGAATGTCAAGGGGTATTTATTGGATTTTTCGGCAGCCGATTCTATAACCTCGCTGCGCGTTATGCGGTTGATACTTCCATCGTTAGCGGGTAGATAGTAGTTTCCTATTGTCGATACTCCGGCATGATGGTTGTTGCTGTTGCTTGACGTGGCCGAAAGGTCATAGGTCATACGCTTATATGATAGTTTTGAATATAACGACACGTTGTTATCGAGTCCGGCAAGTAATTTGTCGGCAGCGCTCAGCTTGGTATAGCCGCCATACTCATAACCGGCTACAATGAAATTGATTACATACTTCTTGTGACCGAAACGGGGATCGGTGGGAAATTGCAGGTACTCCACCTTCCTGACATCGGCAATACGTAGGCCCGACAGTTCTTCCTGTGAGGCGGGCATAAAGTTGATATACAAATCGATATTGTCGCCAAGGTTGTTGGTCACCGAGTTGTCGGCAAGATTCACATTTACCTGACTCATTCCCATTATGCGCAACAAGTCTATTCCATTTTGTGCGGCCTTGCGCTGTCGCGGTGTGGGAATATAGGTTGTCTTGTCGGGGTAGATCATCTCGTTATCGGCCTCTACGCTAACGGTCTGCAGGGACACGGGGAGTTCGGTCATCGTGATCGTTCCCACGGCAAAGTCGTCGCAATACCTGAATGCAGGTTCATATCCCAGGCAGGTGGCTTTGGCCAAGACGCCCCTCCGGTCGCAGGGGATGGAGAACCGGCCCGCATCGTCGGTAATGCCATACGTTATAACTGTCGAATCCTTAGGGGTCAACAGCATGACCGACGCGGCCGATACCGGTTCACCTTTAAGATCGGCAACACGTCCCGTGTAACAGAACCTGCCATGCTGGAGAGCTTCGATATAGAAACGGTTGCCCTTATGAATTATTGATACGGGATTGAGGCCGACTGTGCGGCGCAGAGCCTCGTAGGCATCGTTACCGGTTATGCGGGCCGAGGTCTTGTAATTGTTGAGCTCGTTGTATATAAAGTTGATATTGAGCGACGGGTGCTCCTCTGCAATTATACTCAGCGCTTCAGACAGCGGCGTGGCATTGAACCGATAGTCAAATGTCTCGGCACAGATCGACATAACGCATAGGATGGCCGAGAGAAGCGTGCAAAATCGTTTCATGGCTATTCTATGGTTAAGACGTTATCTATAAGAGTAATGTCAATCTGCTCAAAGTTGTTTAGCTCTTCGACTACCTCGGCGAGAGTCTGATTTTGTTCCCATTTAAAATATAAGTGGAGATCCTTGGATTTATCGCTCTTGAATGTAGCAGTCGTACCGTAATGCCGGCCGATGCTTGAGATTATTGTCTCGAACGATTCGTCTTTGAATACAACGGTAAGGGGTTCGGACAGCTTGACCGAGTCAGTAACTGCAACATCGGGGGCTGAGATGACCTCGGGAGCATCAGTCGACGTATTGTCATGGGCCGACCTGTTGTCGCTCATAATCGTTACGGTTATCCCCACGGTGGCGGCAACAACGGCCAGTGAAGTCACGATGCCGACAATCACTGCCGCAACATTACGCCCAAGGAATGACGGCAGGAAGTTGAGCCGCCTTGCCGAGGCAACCTCTTGATGCTCGGCCTTAAAACGATTCCACTCTCGGTCAATATCCGGGTTGGGGACAGGAGTGAGTGCATCGGAGGTTTTGCTCATCATCCCGTATGTTTCGCGTACTTCCTTGTCGCTCAGAAGCTGGTCAAGTTCTGCGTCGGTGTATCGGTCGGGATGCTCCAGCGCGTCTAAAAGGCGGTCGATGTTATCTTTCATTTCGGTGAAAATTTTGACGTAAGACATTCATCGCATGACGCAGGTGCTTGTAGACGGCAACCTCGCTTATCGACAGCTCCTCGGCAATTTCCCTGTAAGAAAGCCGGGATTCAAATCTGAGTTTAACCACACGCCTACATTGATCCGACAGTAACCTGTCAACGAGCATCCTGAGCCTTTCTACATCATCCTCATCAGGCCAATCCTCATCTTCAAGGTCTACATTGTCAATGGCGTACAGACTATTGAGGCGATCGCGGGTAGAGAGGTCCCGGATGTGGTTTAAACAGGCAAAGCGCACTCCGCTCATCAGGTAGGCCACGGTAACATGCTCTTTGGAGCCCGAAAGCAATGAGGCGAAGACATCGTGCACAATGTCTCTTGCCACATCCTCGTCGTGGGTAAACCTGCAGGCAAGTATAAGCATAGCCCTGTAGTTGTCGCGGAAAAGTTGCTCTATGTTGTTTTCACTGGTCATACACAATTATAAACCGCGACACCCGGTTTACCTAACCACCGAGCTTCAATTTTTTATAAAAAAATTTCTGAACGTTATTTTTTACTGAGTTGAATATTAGGATTGATAGCGAGCAGTTGATCGATAAACTCCTGTTGCCTCACGGGCGAAATTATTAACGGCATGGCGCTTTTCAACACCTTTTTGTCGGCGAATTTTATCGCAATCCTGTGGGATAACGAAACTGCCGGCGAAGACAGAATCGACTTAGTGGGCCTAATACTTGAAATCTTGTCGATGGGATAAGCGCTGGGTATAAAAAACTGATAAACAACAAGATTATTTCCGTCTATTCTATAATATATGCCCAACAGTCCTACAATGATAATAGCGAGGAACGACGCAGTCAGGATAATCGGAAGAACCCAGTCATCGATAAACACAGGCCAGATACACACAGCGACCACAAAAGCCAGTATCAGCCAAGTAGACGAATCCCACATAGAGTTGTATCGCGTTCCGGAGTATTTCATGGTGTGCTGCTGGTCGATGAGTTAATTTGGTTTACAAAACTACAAATTCTTTCTGAACCTCACTATTTTTAGACTTATGGGTCAAAACGGGTGCTGAAAAGCCTCAAAAAACATAAAACG
>CANDNO010000111.1 GCA_947386115.1 uncultured Muribaculaceae bacterium | reverse complement strand
TCAGGGTAAAGAACTGTAAAAAAGTGTTGCTGTTTCAAAACAAATGTGATACTTTTGTTGTTGGATGATTATGCACTTTGTGCACTCTATCGTTCCATGAATTTTTAAATAACCAAAAATAAAATCAATCAATGAGAATTAAACTGTTTGTATTGTTACTGTTATCGGCAGTCATGCCGGTCATCGCCCAGACGGCGCGCCTGACCGGAACAGTGGTAGACGCCGATACCGGTAATCCTATTGCCGGCGCTCTTGTTACGCTGCGCGAGCAAGGGATTACAGTGACTACCGGCCCTGCGGGCGATTTCCTCATCAGTAATGCCGCTCCCGGCAATGTAAAGGCTCAGGTAATTGCCTATGGCTTTGCCGATGCTCTTGTCGAGGCCGAGCTTTTCAACGACATGACCGTCAATGTGGGCGAAGTGGCAATGAAGAGCACCGACGCCAACTCGGCATACTACGACGAGAGCCAGGAGATGTACTTCGACGAGAACATGCTCGAGAACGAGGACGACTCGCAGTCGATAGCCACGCTTACCGGTTCGGGCGACAACATCTATTTCAACACAGCCAGCTTCAACTTCGGCCCTATGTACTTCCGCTATCGCGGCTATGAGAGTTCATATCAGTCGGTATCGGTCAACGGTATCGAGATGAACGACCTCATACGCGGCCAGTTCAACTTCGCTTCGCTGGGTGGTATGACATCGCGCGCCTTCCGTAACAAAACGACAGCCATAGGTATGGATGCATCGGCCTTCGGCTTCGGAGCCATAGGCGGTGCCACCAACTACAATACCATCACATCGGGCTATGCACCCGGTTTCAACGGCTCGGTAGCCTATACCAACTCCAACTACATGCTGCGCGCCATGGCCACCTACTCGACCGGCATCAGCCGCGACGGCTGGGGCCTTACCGTCAGCGCCATAGGCCGCTGGAGCGACGAGGGTGTCGTTCCCGGCACGTTCTACAAGTCGGGTGGCCTGTTCCTCTCGCTCGAGAAAGTGCTCAACGACAAGAACTCGCTCACATTCACAGCCTACGGTGCGCCCATACAGCGTGCAGCCACATCGGGTACCTACCAGGAGATATTCGACCTCACCGGCGACAACCTCTATAACCCCAACTGGGGCTGGCAGAACGGCAAGAAACGCTCGGCACGCATACGCGAGCAGTTCGACCCCACGATGATGCTCAACTGGATTTTCAAGCCCGGTAGCCGCACGACTCTCAACACCGGCCTCATGTTCCGCGTTGTCAACTACCAGCAGTCGCGCATCGAGCGTTACAAGGCCGCCGACCCCATGCCTAACTACTACCGCTATCTCCCCAGCTATTTCAAGAATGATCCCGAGATGGAGGCCTACTACACCCACCTGTGGCAGACCGACGACTCGTTCCGTCAGATCAACTGGGACAACCTCTACCAGGCCAACTACCTGAACAACCTCGAGAACCTCAATCCCGCCAACGCCAACAACCAGAAAGGCTCAAGCTACATTCTCGAGAACCAGCACAGCAACCAGAAGAACGTAATCTTCAACTCGTATATCAACCACCGCATCAACGACGTGTTCACCCTCCAGGGCGGCGTTTCGTTCAACTACACCAAGGCCAGCTACTACAAGACCGTACGCGACCTCCTGGGCGGCGAGTTCTGGTATGACTACGAGACCTTCAGCGACCAGTACATGTCGATCAACCCCGACCTCATGCAGAACGACCTCGACCACCCCAACCGCAAGGTCTACAAGGGCGACAAGTTCGGCTACAACTATGATATACACGCTATGCGCGCCCGCGCGTGGCTTCAGAATGTGATCAACCTGCCGCAGTGGGATATCTACTATGGCCTCAAGGTCGACTACACCCAGTACCAGCGTGAGGGCCACATGCGCGCAGGCCGTGACCCCGAGCACTCGAAGGGCAAGGGCAAGATCGTATCGTTTGACGACGCCATGATCAAAGCCGGTGCCACCTACAAGCTCGACGGCCGCAACGCCTTCGCCATCCACGGACAGTATGGCAGCCGCGCCCCCTTGGCCGACATGCTCTACCTCACCCCCCGTTACCGTGCAGGCATCATCAACAATCCTCAGAGCGAGCGCATCCTCTCGGGCGACCTCTCTTACACCTGGAGCTATCGCCGTTTCCGCGGTTCAATCTCGGCCTACGCCACCATGATCGACAACGCCACCGAGCGCAACATGTTCTATGACGACGACTACCGCTCGTCGGTTTACTACGTGCTCCAGGACGTTAAGCGTGTCTACAAGGGCATCGAGCTAGGCATGGCCTACAAGATTACTCCCTCGCTCACAGCATCGTTTGCCGGCACATACAGCAAGGCACAGTACAAGAACAACCCCACGGGTACCCGCGTGATCGACAACGGTATGTATGCCGACGTGTCAAACACCGTTTACCTCAAGAACTACTTCCTCGGTTCAACTCCCCAGACGGTTGGCAACCTCGCTCTCGACTGGGCTGCTCCCAAGAGCTGGTTCTTCAACATCAACGGCACCTGGATGGGCGACAGCTACGTGAACCTCTCGCCCCGTTACCACGAGGCCATGCCCAACCTGTGGCAGCTCTATCCCACGCCTGAGCAGCTCGAGGCCAAGATCGTGGAGCTCACCCACCAGGACAAGCTCAAGGATGCCTTCGTTCTCAACTTCTCGATAGGCAAGCTACTCTACATCAACCGCAAGGTGTCGATGAACTTCAACCTGAGCGTGAACAACGTGCTCAACAACAAGGATATCGTGACCTATGCCTACGAGCAGTCGCGTCTTAAATCAGACTATGACCGCAGCCAGTGGCCCAACCGTTATACCTATGCACAGGGCACCCGCGTGTTCCTCAACGTAGGCGTACGCTTCTAATCAAGTCGTTTCCCAAATAATTTACACAGACATGAAAAAATCACTGTTATATATAGCTATGATGCTGTCGGGTGCAGCGGGCTTCACAGCCTGTGACGGCGACTTGGAGCGTCCGCCCATGATCGAGCCCTCGGCATCCATCAAGCCCAATACCACCATCGCCGCTCTTAAAGCCGACGTGTGGCAGACCGACCGTAACTATGTCACCGAAGTAGGCCAGCG
This sequence comes from uncultured Muribaculaceae bacterium, assembly GCA_947386115.1. Taxonomy (GTDB): domain Bacteria; phylum Bacteroidota; class Bacteroidia; order Bacteroidales; family Muribaculaceae; genus JAAVFS01. Next base: position 4,878 of record CANDNO010000111.1, on the reverse strand, counting down.
CAACGGCTCGGACATCATCATCGCCGGACGCGTTGTAAGCAACGACATGGCCGGCAACGTGTTCAAGAATATCGTGCTCCAGGACGAGACAGGCGCGCTCACAGTATCCATCAACGGCTACGACCTGTATAAGACCTACCAGCAGGGACAGCAGATCGTCGTAAACCTCACCGGCCTGAAAATAGGTGGCTACAACGGCCTCCTCCAGGTAGGTGGAGAGGGTGTCTACAACGGCGCTCCGTCAATGACATTCATGGAGAAAGACCTTTTTGCGGCCCATGCCGAGCAGAACGGCCTTGCACGCCTTGAGCGCATCGATACTATCCTCACTACAATCCCCGAGCTCACCGCTGCAAAGAACACGGTCGACGGCCTGCAGAAATGGCAGAGCCAGTTCATACGTCTCGACGGTGTCAGCTTCGAGGACGCCGGCAAACCGTTTGCCGAGTCGGGCAACACCAACCGCTATGTCAAGGACGCCCAGGGCAACCGCATCAACGTGCGCAACAGCTCTTATGCCGATTTCGCACAGGCTCTCCTTCCCGCCGGTTCAGGTTCTATAGCAGGTATCCTCAGCTATTACGGCACCGACTGGCAGATTATCCTCAACAACCTTGATGGCTGTATCGGTTATGGCGATATCTCCAACCCCGACAACCCCGATACTCCCGACAATCCCGATACCCCCGACCAGCCCGAAGTGCCCGGTGGCGACGGCTCGCAGGCCAGCCCCTACAGCGTGGCCCAGGTTATTGGCGGTGCAACAGGTACCGGTTGGGTCAAGGGTTATATCGTAGGTTCTGTGACCGACAAGTCGTTCGACTCGGCTGTCCTCGCGGCATCACCTGCCTCGCAGACCAATATTCTCGTAGCAGCATCGGCCGACGAAACCGACGCCGCCAACTGCATCCCCGTGCAGCTCCCCGCAGGCGATGTACGCTCGAAGCTGAATCTTGCCGACAATCCCGGCAACTACAAGGCCGAGGTTACCTTCGAGGGTTCGCTTGAAAAGTATTTCGGCAAAGCCGGCGTTAAAAATGTTACCGCCTTTACCATCACCGGCGGCAGCGAGGTTACACCTCCCGAGCCCGGCGAAAGCAGCGTCTACAAACTCGTTACCGCCATCACCTCGGGCAAGAGCTATGCTATCGTTTCAAGTGGCAAGGCTGCCAAACTGAATACAGGCAATTACGGCTATATCTCCGTTGCCGATGTTGAGGTTGTCGACAACACCGTTACGGTTTCCGACGACTGCGCCTTCACCATCAAGGCTGTCGAGGGTGGTTACACCATACAGCAGTCCGACGGCCGTTACCTCTACCAGACCGGCACCTACAACAGCTTTAACTTCGACGCCTCGGCTGTCGACGGCAGCACCTGGACCATCAAGGCCAATGCCGACGGTACAATGGTTATAACCAACGTCGCCGTCAACAAGACGATCCAGTTTGATGGCCAGTATGGCAGCTACGGTTCATACCCCGACGTGCGCGGAACTTACCCGTCACTCTACGAGAAAGTTGACTAACCCACTTAGAAGTTTTTACACACATGAAGAATATAAAATCATATATCGTGGGCATGGCCGCCCTTGGCGCGATTGCTTTCACCGGGTGTAACATGGACGTCGATCCTGTGCCCGTGAGCATTCCCGAGGCGAAGAATGAGCCCAATCTTACCCTCCTCGAACTCAAAACGATGTTCTGGGATGACGCTACCAACTACATCTGGGGTATGGAGAACAGGCCCGATGCGCCTCAGAGCACTATCCCGGCACGCGAGGACGGTTCTCACTACTTCGTTCATGGCTACGTTTGCTCCAACGACGATGCCGGTAACGTGTTCAAGAGCCTCGTGATCCAGGACGAGACCTGTGCGCTCGCATTCTCGATCAACACCTACGACCTTTACGTCAAGTATCGCGTGGGTCAGGAGATCGTTGTCGATGTCACCGGCATGCAGATTGGTAAATACAACGGCCTGCTGCAGATGGGTAAGGCCGAGTGGTACGAGAACGGCAGCGTATGGGAGGCATCGTTCATGCCCCTCGAGGTGTTCCGCTCTCATGTCGAGCTCAACGGTCTCCCCGACGTGGCCAAGGTCGACACCATCGAGATTAACACGTTCAGCGAGCTTCCCGGCGACCCCGAGGGACTGCGCAAGTTCCAGAGCCAGCTGGTCAAGTTCAACAATATCAAATTCCAGGAAGGCGGCAAGGAGAAATTCTCCGAGTACCAGTCGAGCGGCGTAAACCGCGTCATCGAGGACAGCGAGGGTGCTACCCTCAACGTGCGCACGAGCGGTTACAGCGATTTCTGGAACATGACCCTGCCCGAGGGCAACGGCGACCTCGTCTGCATCCTCGGCTACTATGGCTCGACAGGCTGGCAGCTCAACCTTATCGACTATGCCGGCTGCATGAACTTCGGCAATCCTACCGTTCTGCCCGGTGGCAAGGATAACCCCTACACCGTTGAACAGGCTGTCGCAGCCGAGGCCAACGGCAAGAAACCCACAGGCTGGGTTACCGGCTACATCGTTGGTACAGTGGCTCCTGAGCGTACAGAAATCAGTTCGAGCGACGATATCGAGTGGACAGCCGAGGCTACCCTTGACAACACTCTTGTCATCGGTCCCGACCCCGACTGCAAGGATATAGCCAAATGTCTCGTAATGTCACTGCCCCAGGATTCGAAACTGCGTGAATATGCAGCACTGCGTGACAACCCCGACGTTTACCAGCGCCAGATATGGGTTTACGGTACTCTCGCTCCCTATATGGGCAACTGGGGTATCACCGACAATAAGGGTACAGTCGACCAGTTCCGCATTGACGGCGTCGAGATAGGCGGTAGCGGTGCTCCCGCAGGCGACGGTACCAAGGAATCGCCCTACAATGCCACACAGGTACTCGGCGGCTCGGCTACCGGCACAGCATGGGTAACAGGCTACATCGTAGGTACGGTTACCGACAAGTCTATACAGACCGATGCCGAGTTCGGCACTGCCAACGCTTCCAACACCAACCTGCTCATAGCTCTTACCCCCGAGGTTACCGACTACAAGCAGTGTGTTCCCCTGCAGTTGCCCGTCGGCGCTATACGCACCGCCCTCAGCCTGCAGGCTCATCCCGAGAATCTCGGCAAAGTCGTTTCGGTATATGGCTCGATTGAGAAATACTTCGGCGTAATGGGCGTCAAGACCATCACCGAGTACACCCTCGAGGGTGGCGGCGATACCCCTGTCACCCCGCCGTCGACAGGTAGCGGCACAGGCGTTGAGAATGACCCCTACGATGTTACCGCAGCTATCGCAGCATTCAATGACAATAAGACCGGTACAGCATGGGTGGAAGGTTACATCGTCGGAGCAACCACCGACAAGACCTACGACTCGGCCGTCTTCGGTACAGCCAATGTGCTTAACACCAATATTATCATTGCAGCTACTCCCGCCGAGACCGATCTCAACAAGTGTATGCCCATACAGCTTCCAACCGGCGAGATACGTACTGCACTCAACCTGCAGCAGAACCCCGGCAACCTTGGCAAGAAGGTGAAACTCAACGGCTCGCTCGAGAAATACTTTGGCGTGCCCGGCCTCAAGACCATCACCCAGTATGTGCTTGACGGTGCCGATACACCTGTAACCCCGCCCGCCGGCGATGTAATCTACAGCTCTCTGAGCGAGAACGACCAGGCTCTTTCGGCCGGCTGGACTATCGACAATGTCAATCTTGGCGGCCTTGAGAAAGTGTGGTCGTGGAAACTGTATAATTCCAAAGGTTATCTCAATGCAAGCGGTTATTATAACAGTGCTGCTGTAGCCACCGAGGCTTATGCCGTTTCTCCTGTCATCGACCTCACCGGCACCACTAAGCCCTCGCTTAAATTTGACCATGCGGCCAAGTTCCAGACCACGCTGAGAGACCTTTGCGGTGTTTATGCACGAGTTGAGGGCACCACATCGTGGACAAAACTGAGCATACCCACATGGCCCGATGCCGGAGCATGGACATTCATGAATTCGGGTAACGTTGATCTTACCGCCTTTGCCGGCAAGAAGATTCAGGTTGCCTTCAAGTATGGCAGCTCGACAGCCGGAGCCGACACCTGGGAGATAAAGAATCTCGAGGTACTCGGTGAGGGTGGTGGCCAAGGCGGTGGCAATGTTGACCCCAACCCTCCCACACCTCCCGTTTCGGGCGACGCTGTAAACATCAAGGCCAGCCAGATTACCACCGTTCCCGGCTCGACAACCGTTGACGGCTACACAATCAATATCGAGAAAGGTGCAGGTGCTTCCAACCCGATGTATCATGCCAACACCACAGCTGTTCGCATATATGCCAAGAACACAATCAGCATAAGCGGCACACGCATGACCAAGATTGTGTTCACCCTGGCATCGGATGCCGGCTATCGTTACACCACGGTAACTCCGAGCACCGGTTCTATCTCTCCGGCACAGGCCTCGGGCGACACCTCGTTCACATGGGTAGGCGATGCCACCGAAGTGACATTCACCGTGGGCGATACTGCCACACTCGGCTCAGAGAGCACCAAGCCCGGCCAGATTCGCTTCACAGCTATCGACATTACTCCCGCCAAATAGTATCCGCACATTCATTCACTACAAAGAGAGCATTGCCCCAACCCGGCGGTGCTCTTTTTTTCATCTGCCATATCCCAGCAAACTACATTGATAATTAACCATAAAACTTATAGTTTGTGTTAATTCACGTTAAACGGGATATAAACATGTTAGTTTTTCGGTTTTTAGTTGTAATTTTGCAGCTTTTAATAATCCTATCATTATTTACTTTATTTCCTGTTTTCGTCATGCGTTACCCAAATCGCGGGTGACCCAGTTTTCGAC
>CANDNO010000110.1 GCA_947386115.1 uncultured Muribaculaceae bacterium | reverse complement strand
TGAATTTTTTTAACATTTTCGCTAATATTGCATTTGCCCTTGGACTCTACAAATTATATTTTTATAACAAAAAAATGTTAAAACTTTCTTTGTTTCCACATTTAATTGTTGTAACTTTGTAACGAATGGTAGTGTGTAGATACATCTGCTTGCAACCATTAATATAATTGACTATTTATTAAAACATTAACTAATATTGCTGCTTTATGATGAAGCGTTTTGTCTCGGCACTGCTCGGCTCGCTTGCCGCGATTTGGATTTCGGTTATACTGTTGTTCATTCTTTTGATTCTATTCATAGCCGCCATTATATCCAACTCTTTTTCGTCACAGACGGTAGCTCTTTCGTTCAAAGACAAGAGTATATTGCACATCGAGCTTGCAGGCACATTTACCGAGCGACCCGTCGAGGTCGACATGATGTCTCAGCTGTATGGCAATGCCGGCGTCAACATGCCGCTCAACAATATGCTCAATTCTATTGCAGCAGCAGCCAATGACGATAAAATTGAAGGTATATACATTGACTGCAAGGGTAGCACCGGCGGTCTCGCTCAGCGCTACGAAGTCATCGACGCTCTCAAAAAATTCAAGGAATCGGGCAAATGGATCGTAGCCTATGCCGATAATTATGCACAGGCCGACTATTATGTAGCCTCTGTTGCCGACGAGCTCTACCTCAACCCCGTTGGCATGGTCGACATTCACGGTCTTTCGGCAACTACAATGTTCTACAAAGGATTACTCGACAAGCTCGGTGTTGAAATGCAGATTATCAAAGTCGGAACATACAAAAGCGCCGTAGAGCCTTTCATCCTCACCCGGGCCTCCGAGGCAAGCCGCCTGCAGCAGGAAGTATTCCTCAACAATATTTGGGACTGCGTGGGTGGCACGATTGCCGATGCCCGTGACGTATCTTTCGCCGACGTCAACGAGTGGGCCGACAGCCTTCTCCTGACATATTCACCCGAGCAGTGCCTCGATGACAACGTTGTCGATGCCCTGAAATATCGCCACGAGGTTGAGGATATGTTAAAAGACAGAGTCGACCTCGACGAGGACGATGACCTGCGTCTCATTACCCCCGACCTCTACTCAATGATTGCCGACATACCCCACGCCAAGCGCAAGGACAATCGTATCGCTGTTCTTTATGCCGTGGGCGATATCGTCGATGATGGTGAAGGCGGCATCGTTGCCTCTCAGCTCGTGCCCCAGATTCTTAAACTCAAAGAAAACGACAAGATTGACGGCCTCATACTCAGTGTAAATTCGGGTGGTGGAAGCGCATTCGCCTCCGAGCAGATTTGGGAAGCCCTCGAGCAGTTCAAGTCTACCGGACGTCCGTTCTACGTGTCGATGAGCGATTACGCAGCATCGGGCGGTTATTACATTTCGTCGGGTGCCGACGTTATTTATGCCGAGCCCGTGACACTTACCGGCTCGATCGGCATCTTCGGCATGATTCCCTGCGTCAAGGACCTCATGAACGACAAGCTTGGTGTCACAACCGACAATGTCAGCACCAACGCCAATGGCGATTTCCCCACACTCATGCAGCCCATGACTCCCTTCCAGCGTGAGCGCATGCAGCGCGAGATCGACCGTGGATATGAAACATTCGTGGGCCGTTGCGCCCAGGGTCGCGATATGCCCGTCGACTCTATCAAGGCTATTGCCGAGGGGCGTGTTTGGGATGGCCGCTCGGCACTCGAGATTGGTCTCGTGGATCGTCTCGGCACACTCTCCGATGCCATCGAGGCTATGGCCGAAGGCCTTGACTTTGGCGATGACTACTGCGTCATAGAATACCCCAACCCCAATCCCACTTTCTGGGAAGCCGTCAGCGGCACAGAGGTGAAGATAAAGGACCGAATCCTGCGCAGCGAGCTTGGCAGCAGCTACGATCTATACCGTCATATCAACTATATCCGCAACGCTGCTCCCGTACAGTGTCGCATGGAAGATATCATCCTTCAGTAATCATATTTCAAATCATCACATAGACCACAAATGCCCCGCAACAAGTTTGTAGAAAAAGCCATCCTGTTACCCATGTCAAAGATTTATGGCATGGTTACCGGGCTGCGCAACTGCTTCTTCAACTGGGGCATCTTCAAGCAGCGGTCATTTGATGTCCCGGTCGTTGTAGTCGGCAACATAGCCGTAGGCGGTTCGGGCAAGACTCCCCACGTTGAGTATATCATCGAGGCTCTCCGTGGCTCTTACAAGATTGGCGTACTGAGCCGTGGCTACAAACGCCACACCAAGGGATTCATACTCGCCAGCCAGCGTTCTACTCCGCTTGACATCGGCGACGAGCCATATCAGATTTATCAGAAATATGGCCGCGATGTCACGGTTGCCGTATGCGAGGACCGATGTAAAGGCATCGAAGAAATGCTACGCATCAATCCCGAAATCAACCTCATGCTTCTCGACGATGCGTTCCAGCATCGTTATGTCAAGCCTGCTGTATCGATTGTACTCACCGAGTTCAATCGCCCTATATTCTTCGACAAAATGCTGCCGCTCGGACGGCTACGTGAATCGGCCCGGGCACGTTATCGCGCCGATATGATTCTCGTGACAAAGTGCCCCGAGAAAATCAAGCCGGTAGAGTACCGCATATTCAAGAACCACCTGTCGCTGTACCCCTATCAGAAGCTATATTTTTCACGCTTCCGGTACAACAATCTGCAACCCGTGTTCCCCGATAACGCGCGTCAGGTTCCATACCTCGAATATCTCAGCGACCAGGATCGACTGCTCATAGTGTCGGGCATAGCCAACCCCAAACCGTTCGTGCGTTATATCAAGCGGTTCAAACCCCTCGTGAAAGTCCAGGTGTTCCCCGATCACCACAACTTCTCACGCAAAGACCTCGGCCTCATCAACAACCGTTTCGACAGCATCAAGGCTCGAAACAAATACATCATCACTACCGAGAAAGATGCAGTTAGGCTCGCCAACAATCCATATTTCCCGCCGGCACTGCGACCCTACATCTTCTATGTGCCCATCAAGGTCGAGTTCGACGACAACACCGGCGATTCATTTGCTGCCGACCTCAAGAAACTCATCGCTCAGAGTCGAATAAACAAATAATCCGGCCGATAAAATAATTACGCCCTTAACGGCAACATTTTCAATCGAAAATATGTTACAATTCAAGTATACTATATCCTAAAATACGATTTACCATGTTAGAAAAAATCAAACAAACAGCCCAGTTCCTCAAATCGCGTGTTGACGATATGCCCCGCATTGCCATTATCCTTGGCACTGGTCTCGGAGATCTTGTCGATCACATCGAGGACAAGCAATACATTCCCTACACCGAGATTCCCAACTTCCCCGTATCGACAGTCGAGGGACATAGCGGCAACTTCATCTTCGGCACCCTTGGCGGCAAGCGCGTCATGGCCATGCAGGGCCGCTTCCATTACTACGAGGGATATGACATGAAACAGGTTACATTCCCCGTGCGCGTTATGAAAGCGCTCGGCGTCGAGACCCTGTTCGTATCCAACGCTGCCGGCGGCATGAACAAAGACTTTGTCGTTGGTGACGTAATGGTTATCACCGACCACATAAACCTCTTCCCTGAGAACCCCTTGCGCGGTAAGAACTACAACGAGCTCGGCCCGCGCTTCCCCGCAATGACCGAGCCCTACAGCAAGCGCATCATCGCTTTGGCCGACGGCATCGCAGCCGAGCAGAACATCCGTCTCATGCACGGTGTTTACGTAGGCACTCCCGGACCCACTTTCGAGACCCCTGCCGAGTACGAGTATTTCCGCATCATTGGAGGTGACGCCGTAGGCATGTCGACAGTTCCCGAGGTAATCGTAGCCAAACACGCCGACATGGAAGTGTTCGGTGTATCTGTTATCACCGACCTTGGCGGCAAGGACATCACCGAGGTTCCCTCTCACGAGGAGGTACAGAAAGCGGCTATCGTCGCCCAGCCCAAAGTTGTTGCCATCATCAAAGAACTTGTTGCACGCATTTGAATCTGCAATCCGCGATAATGGAAACAAAAGCAACTGAAATTTCCGACCTTGGCGAGTTCGGTCTCATCGACCGACTCACCAAGGATATTGAACTTCACAATACATCGTCCAAGCGTGGCGTGGGCGACGACTGCGCTGTCATGGAATATCACGACAGCGACGTTCTCGTCAGCACCGACCTCCTGCTCGAAGGCGTGCACTTCGATCTCACGTACGTTCCGCTGAGACACCTCGGCTACAAATCGGCCGTTGTGAATTTCTCCGACATTTATGCCATGAACGGCACCCCGCGACAGATAACCGTTTCTCTCGGTATATCCAAGCGGTTCACCGTCGAGCATATCGATGAGCTCTACCGTGGAATCAAGCTTGCCTGCGATATTTACGGGGTCGATCTGGTTGGCGGCGACACCACAGCATCGCGACAGGGACTCGTTATCAGCATCACTTGTATAGGCGATGCTCCCAAAGACAAGATTGTCTATCGCGACGGGGCCAAAGACACCGACCTCATCTGTGTTTCGGGCGATCTCGGTGCAGCCTACATGGGCCTGCAGCTACTCGAGCGCGAGAAAGTCGCATCGGCCGGCAAACCCGACTTTGTCCCCGAGTTCGGAGGCAAGGAATACCTTATCGAGCGACAGCTCAAACCCGAAGCCCGTAAGGACATCATCGCCGAACTTGCCAAAGCCGACATCCTTCCCACTTCGATGATGGACATTTCCGACGGCCTCTCGTCCGAACTGCTTCACATCTGCAAGCAGAGCCACACAGGTTGCCGTATCTACGAGGACCGCATTCCCATCGACTACCAGACTGCCATCATGGCCGAGGAACTGAACATGAACCTCGTCACAGCAGCACTCAACGGCGGTGAGGATTACGAGCTACTTTTCACCGTGCCTCTCCACTGCCACGACAAGGTAAAAGACATGAAAGGCATAAAGATAATCGGACACATGACCCGCGAAGAACTTGGTTGCGCAATGATCACACGCGACGGCGACAGTGAGATTCCACTAAAAGCCCAAGGCTTCAACCACATGTCGAAATAACAACATTCTACCGCAATCAAATCGCCCGGCCTGAAATCCTCAAGCCGGGCGTTCCGTTTAAAGTAATTATATCAACCCCACATTTGCAACATATAAGTTGTAGGGACATGCCTTTGGCATGTTTAACCACAAATAATTATCAATCAACTATTTCCATCACAAACCATCCCTCACAATCAATCTAAAAACCGTTTTGTGAGGCCATCATAGGCATCGATTCGGCGATCTCGAAGGAACGGCCACCAGCGTCTTACATGCTCGCTACGTTCAAGATCGACATCTACGACAGCAACCTCCTCGTCGGTCGACGAAGCCTTATACAGGAATTCACCCTGAGGGCCGGCAACAAAACTGTGTCCCCAGAAAAGAATCCCGTTGGTAGCACCGCTCGGGTCCTCTTCGTGTCCCACACGGTTAACCGTTACCACAGGCAATCCGTTGGCCACGGCATGTCCGCGCTGAACGGTCACCCAAGCCTCCTGCTGTCTCACCTGCTCGTCGGGCATATCGCTCGACTCCCAGCCTATGGCCGTCGGATATATCAGCATCTCGGCTCCGGCAAGTGCCATGAGACGTGCAGCCTCGGGATACCACTGGTCCCAGCACACAAGCACTCCGAGCCGTCCCACCGATGTGTCGATAGGCTTGAATCCCAGGTCACCCGGTGTAAAATAAAACTTCTCATAATATGCCGGGTCATCGGGAATGTGCATCTTACGATATTTGCCCGCGATAGAGCCATCCTTTTCAATTACGACCGCCGTATTGTGATACAACCCGGGAGCGCGGCGCTCAAACAATGATGTCACCAGTACAACACCACATTCTCTTGCCACTGCCTGGTATTCGGCCAGTACAGCATCATCAAGTGGGCGGGCAAGATCAAACTCGTCGGTACTCTCGGTCTGGCAAAAATACAGCGAGTCATGCAGCTCACGGTTCACAACCAGCTGCGCGCCCTTCTCGGCAGCCTCGCGTATGGCGTTTATTATACGGCGACGGTTTTCCTGAACATCACCGCTGTTTGATTGCTGTATAATTCCTACTTTCAATATCTTGCTCATATCTGTTCTTTATAAGTTAAAACAGGGCAACTGCATTGTCATACAGTGCAGCGAACCATGCTGTTGAATCAACGATACACAATTAATACAGTGAATCTCACGGTCGGGATAAACAATCTTCATCATCTGCTCGGCGAGCTTGTCCTTTTGTTCCTGCCCATACACGGGAAGCAGAACCGACGTGGGTGTAATCAGGAAGTTGGCATAAGTCGCCGGAAGTCTCTCACCCTCCGCGTCATATATAGGGTAGGGCATAGGGAGACCAATCAGATTATAAGGCAGTCCGTCGACCGTTGTCATCGCCATAAGCTGCTCTTCCATCTTCGACAGTTGCTCGTAATGCTCGTCAGTCTCGTCATCACATTTCACATATACGATAGTGTGGTCGTTCACGAGTCGGGCAAGCGTGTCGATATGGCTATCGGTATCATCGCCGGCAAGATACCCGTAGTCGAGCCACAAAATGCGTGCGGCCCCGAGCGTCAATTTGAGATAATAATCAATCTCATCACGCGACATATTGCCGTTTCGGTTTTTCGACAGCAGGCATTCGCTCGTTGTCAGTATGGTCCCCTTGCCGTCACTCTCGATAGAGCCACCCTCGAGCGCAAAACCGAGTTGATTCTCATACTCTCCTTGAAGCAATCCGGCTTCGACCATCTTCGATGTAATGAGATTATCCTTGTCGGCGGCAAATTTCAATCCCCAGCCGTTGAATTTAAAATCCAAAAGCACCTGCCTTCCGTGGCTGTCCTCACACGTTATCACACCGAAGTCTCGCGCCCAGGTGTCATTGGTTTCTACCGTCATGTAGAAAACCTTGTCCTCGGGCAGCCCTGTCAAAGCGCGTCGCGGCTCGTCAACATCGGGCGCTACAATCACAACCTTCAGCCCGTCGCCCACAAGCGTTTTCACGATTTCGGTCACAGTTTCCTGCACGTCATCGAGCATGTAGGCCCAGTCGGTCCCGGCATGAGGCCATGCCATTAACACCGCGTCATAGCATTCCCATTCGGCGGGCAGGCGTCGCGCCCAGATATTACATGTCTTGCTCATCATAGTCTCTCAGATGATCCCAGATATTATCTTGCGACTCCATGAACTCCTCACAGTATTCTCTGAATCCGTGACGCTCACTTGTGCCACGCGACTGGCACCACTCCGAGTACTCGTCTCTAAGCTCTGAATCCTCGGCCAGCAATCGTTTAAACTCGGCCTCGGCTATATCTATACTTTTGCTCTGCTCTATAAGCTGCGCAAAAAACTGTGTGATATCTTCCATGTCTGTATTAATAGTATATTATACTTCACAAATATAACAACATTTAGAGTCTATTCCACATATTTCCTGGTTATAATACGTTAAATAATTATTTAATGCTTCACCGTTTACAGTATAACGCTGTTTATCTGCATATTACACAATTCGAATAAAAATAATCCACCGAATTAACTTTATTTGGCTTGCATGTGCAGGAATATTGCACATGTGCGGTCGTATATTTGCATCGTGAACAATTTAAAACTAAGTAACTCGCAAAAATTAGCTGCGAGTGATTTTTGAGGTTTGTTAGAGTGATTTTTGTTTGAAGACGAAGGCGTGTAGCGAGCTACACAACTTAGGATGAAAGCAAAAAGCGCCGAACAAAGTCAAAAAGCGCCGCAGTAGGCACGAGTTATTTAATAATTGAATAATATAAACTAATTTTTAAGAGTTACTTATCAGCCATGAGTAAAACTATTGTTATCAGCGACGATGTAATCAACACCATCAACTCTCTAAGCGAGGAGGATCGCATCACAATGTCAGCAGCCATCGCAGGTGAACTCATCTGTGGTCGCTCGGTCGAGGACAATCTCACATCGATGCAGCGCATCATTTTCTCGATCATCCGCAACTCGGTAAAACGCTCTACGGCCGCCTACTTCAACACCACAGCAGCCACAGCATAAAAAAATCCCGGGCTGAATTTATTACAACCCGGGATTTCGTAGAGTATTTAGCTGTGTACTATTTCCTGTTTTCGTCATGCGTTACCCAAATCGCGGGTGACCCAGTTTTCGAC
>CANDNO010000109.1 GCA_947386115.1 uncultured Muribaculaceae bacterium | reverse complement strand
GCAAAGTTAGCTATCTTTGCCCATATTTTAACAACCGCTTTTTTACATTGACCCCTATAATTGACAATCAACTATTCTCACAGAAATCAATCATGAAAACTCTTCTCGCTTTAGCCGCTACAATATTAATAGGAATACAATCGCTGCTTGCTGTTGATTTTGACACAAAGCGCGCCGTGTCATACCGAGACGGAGCCGAACGGTGCATAATGGATATCTACCACCCCGGCGATACAACGATGTCACTGCCGGTGATCGTATGGTTTCACGGCGGAGGCCTGACGGGAGGCGAGCGTCACATCCCGTTCGAACTCATGACAGGAGAATATGTAGTGGTTGCCCCCGGCTACAGACTTCTACCCGGCGCGACACTCGACGAATGTATCGACGATGCAGCACGCGCAGTAGCCTGGACCATTAACAACATAAAAGAATTAGGCGGTGACCCTGAAAAAATATTTGTATCGGGACACTCGGCCGGCGGCTATCTCACCAGTATGATAGGCCTTGACAAGAAATGGCTCGCCCGCTACAATATCGACGCCGACACAATCGCCGGCCTGATACCTTACAGCGGCCAGGTAATCACCCACTTTGCACAACGCCGTGTAAACGGCATCAAAGAAACCACACCAACAATTGATGAGTATGCCCCGCTCTATCATGTAAGACCCGACGCCCCACCTTATATAATAATATGTGGTGATCCCGAGCAGGAGCTATTCGGCCGATACGAAGAGAACGCCTACATGTGGCGCATGATGAAACTAAACGGCCACCCCGAAACATATATATACCGACTTGACGGTTACAATCACGGAGACATGGCCGCCCCGGCGCATCATATAGCCAAAACCCACATTCGCTGTATTCTGCAGCAGAAGAAATAGCCTGTCGACTTGCAGTTGTGAATAACAGGGGAATTTATTAACTTTGCGGTCGCTTTGTACAACATGGCAACCTTAAAGGATAATAATTGAAAATTAGTATATAGCTATGGCTACCGAACTTAAAAATCTCACAAAACGCAGCGAGAATTACTCGCAGTGGTATAACGAACTTGTCGTAAAGGCCGACCTCGCCGAACAATCGGCCGTGCGCGGCTGCATGGTTATCAAGCCTTACGGATATGCAATCTGGGAGAAGATGCAGCGCACACTTGACAGCATGTTTAAAGAGACAGGTGTACAGAACGCCTATTTCCCCCTGCTCATCCCCAAATCATTCCTTTGCCGCGAGGCCGAACACGTTGAGGGATTTGCCAAAGAATGTGCCGTAGTTACACACCATCGCTTAAAGAACGACCCCAACGGCAACGGTGTTGTTGTCGATCCCGACGCCCGTCTTGAGGAAGAACTCATAATCCGTCCCACGAGCGAAACCATCATCTGGGGTACATATAAGAACTGGATTCACTCATACCGCGACCTTCCCGTGCTCTGCAACCAGTGGGCCAACGTTATGCGTTGGGAGATGCGCACCCGCATGTTCCTCCGCACTGCCGAGTTCCTGTGGCAGGAAGGCCACTGTGCACACGCCACAGCCGAAGAATCAGAGGCACGCACAGTACAGATGATCAACCTGTATGCCGATTTTGCCGAGCGCTATATGGCAATGCCCGTAATACGTGGCGTCAAGAGCGCCAACGAGCGTTTTGCCGGTGCACTCAACACCTATACTATCGAAGCCATGATGCAGGACGGCAAAGCACTGCAGTCGGGAACTTCCCACAACCTGGGTCAGAATTTCGCCAAGGCTTTCGATGTGACATTCGTCAATAAGGACAATAAACCCGAATATGTTTGGGCCAACTCATGGGGTGTTTCAACCCGACTCATGGGCGCCCTGATAATGAGCCACAGCGATGACAACGGCCTCGTGTTGCCGCCCCATCTCGCTCCCATACAGGTTGTTATCGTCCCCATATTCAAGAATGCCGACCAGCTTGCTGAAATTACGAAGGCTGTCAATCCCGTTATCGAGCAGCTTCGCAATCTTGGCATAAGCGTTAAATATGACGACGCCGACAACAAACGTCCCGGCTTCAAATTTGCCGACTACGAACTTAAGGGCGTACCCGTACGTCTTGCCATCGGCGCCCGCGACATCGAGAACGGCACTGTCGAACTGATGCGCCGCGACACCCTCGAGAAGCAGATCGAGCCGCTCGAAGGCATTGCCGAGTTTATTGCCAACTTGCTTGAGGAGATCCAACAGAACATCTTCATGAAGGCTCTAAAACACCGCGAGGAAATGACCCGCACTGTCGAGACCTACGATGAATTTAAAGTTGAGATCGAGAAAGGCGGATTTATCCTTGCCCATTGGGACGGAACAACCGAGACAGAAGAGAAAATCAAAGAAGAGACCAAAGCAACCATTCGCTGCATTCCTCTCGAGGGTGATAAGACTCCCGGCAAGTGCATGGTTACCGGACGTCCGTCGGTACAGCGCGTGATTTTTGCCCGCAACTACTAATCAAGACTCCGACATTAACAATACAGTGCGGTTCTGCCACAACGCAAAAGATGCGTTTTGTGCAGAACCGCACTGCATTATACACTTACTATTGGCTTACAGAAAAAAAATGAGTACTTTTGTGATGTACGATCAACTCATAAATATATGAATCCGATTCCCGATAAAATACTCAACGACCTTGGCGACATCATCAAGGAAGCTTTAACAGGCGGTGACCAGGTAGCGCTCCCATCATTCGGCACATTTGGCACTGTAAAATACGATGAACACGTAGACGCCGATCCATCGACCGGTGAAAAGACCCTTTATCCTCCTTGTATAAAAGTACAGTTCACACCTGCGCTGAAACTCGTTAAACAAGTCAAAGGAAGGAGGAATCATGAATAACATCATAACGCTTGACAAACTCGCCGAACTGCTCGCACAAAAGTCGGGAATCTCGGTTGAGGAAGCCCGTCAATATATCACAGGCCTGCAACAGTCGGTAGCCGAACAGATGACCGACAATGCCGAGTCTGTAACAATTCCCCATATCGGGACATTCTCAACCGGAAACATCGAAGAAGGCGAGATTTTATTCAGTGCCGACGAGTCTTTGGCCGAAGCTGTCAACGAACCGTTTTCATTTTTTGAACCCGAACCACTGTGTGAGGAGGTCAATGAAGTAAGCGATGATTCTCTGCCGGTCACAGAACCTGAGCCAACAGCAATTCCCGAAGAAGAACAAGTAGAAATCGCGCCGGAAATCGAGACAGTACCACCGGCTGCCGACGAGCAAATCGAAGTAGTAAGCGTCGATAACGAAACGCCGGAAGAGATTAAACAAACTGTAACTGAAGAAGATACACCCGTTGATAATATCGCCGAAAATGCTACTGTACAAGTCATTCAAGGTGAGGCAGAAGCCGCTAATGACGACCGGCAGGAGTATACTTATTACGAGCCTGAACCAGAGCGCCACAGTATGCACCCGACTGTAGCATACATACTTGGCATCCTTACCGGCATGCTCCTGACATGTGTAGCCGTTTACTTCCTCTACCCGCCGCTGCACGGTGATGATGACGAGTACATATATGAGGAGTCCGAATTATCGGCAATCGACGATATGCTGATAATCCCCCACACGGCCATCGACAGCACACAAGAACCGGCCCCCGTTGAAAGCAGCAAAGAGACTGTAGCCGATACAAATGACAAAGCCTCCGAAACTACGACTCCCGCCAAAGTATCCACATCGACTCGAACCGACACTGTATCATCAAGTTACTTTCTCGCAAGCATGTCGCGCAAATATTACGGCCGCATGGAATTCTGGGTGTATATCTATAAAGAGAACGAAGCCAAGCTCGGGCATCCCGATCGCATAGCCTCGGGAACAGTTGTCACCATACCCGACGCGTCTAAATATGGCATCGACGCCAACAGCCAGGAGTCAATCGACCGCGCCCGCCAACTCGCCGCAAGCATATACGAAAAGTATAAATAAACCTAACGTTTACATTTGCTAAACGATTAATAAATAAAATTAACATACCAAGTTAACAGTTTAGTGTTCCTATTGCCTAACTTTGCAATAGGAACATTTGTTTTATTGATAAGCGTTTCAAAAAGAGAAAGAAATTATAAATACACAACAACAATAAGAATAATATCATGAGCGAATCGGTTAACATCAGACAACTTAACGAGCTCGTCGCCTCTAAGAGCGACTTTATTTCACTCATCACCCGCGGCATGGACCAGACCATCGTGGGCCAAAAACATCTCGTAGAGTCACTTCTTGTAGCGCTTCTGGCCAACGGCCACGTACTGCTCGAGGGCGTCCCCGGTCTTGCTAAGACACTTGCCATCAAGACCCTTTCTCAATTAATCGATGCCCGCTACAGCCGTATACAGTTCACGCCCGACTTGCTTCCTGCCGACGTCATCGGTACCATGGTGTACAGCGTGCAGAAGGAGCAGTTCCAGGTAAAGCGCGGACCCATTTTCGCCAACTTCGTTCTTGCCGATGAAATCAACCGTGCACCTGCCAAAGTGCAGAGTGCGCTTCTTGAGGCCATGCAGGAGCGCCAGGTTACAATCGGCGACCACACCTTCGGTCTCGACGAGCCTTTCCTCGTAATGGCTACACAGAACCCCATCGAGCAGGAAGGCACATATCCGCTGCCCGAAGCACAGGTTGACCGTTTCCTTCTCAAGGTTGTCATAGGATACCCCACTCGCGATGAAGAGAAAGTGATCATCCGCCAGAACATCTCTAACCAGCGTGTAAAGATACAGCCTATACTTCGTCCTTCCGAGATTATCGAAGCCCAGAAGATAGTCGAGCAGATATACCTTGACGAGAAGATCGAGCGCTACATTGTCGACATCGTCTTTGCAACCCGCTTCCCCGGCGATTACGGCTTGAAAGATCTCACCGGCATTATTTCGTTCGGTGCATCACCCCGTGCTTCAATAAGCCTGGCACGCGCAGCCCGCGCATACGCATTCCTGCGTCAGCGTGGCTACGTAATTCCCGAAGATGTACGCGCCGTATGCCACGATGTACTGCGCCACCGTATCGGACTCACCTACGAGGCCGAGGCCAACAACATTACTGCCGACGAAATCATATCGGAGATTCTTAATAAAGTCGAGGTGCCCTAATCACCTGGACGAGTTAATTAATTGATACCGGTTAATTCCAAACTATTCGAAGAACTGCTGTGGATGCCAACGAATTATTAAAGAAAGTACGAAAAATTGAGATAAAGTCTCGCGGACTGTCCCAAAACATCTTTGCCGGCGAATATCACTCGGCATTCAAGGGACGCGGCATGACATTCTCAGAGGTTCGTGAATATCAATATGGCGATGACATTCGTGATATTGACTGGAATGTTACTGCCCGCCACAACCGCCCGTTCATAAAAGTTTATGAGGAAGAACGTGAGTTGACGGTAATGCTGCTCGTCGATGTATCGGGTAGCCGCTTGTTCGGCGCGGTAGGTGTGGAAAAGCGCGAAATGATTGCCGAAATCGCAGCCACCCTTGCTTTCTCGGCAATTCTTAACAATGACAAGATAGGCGTGATATTTTTCAGCGACAAGATTGAAAAATTCATACCGCCCAAGAAAGGCCGCAAGCATATTCTGCTGATTATACGCGAATTGCTTGACTTCACTCCCGAGAGTCAGGGTACAGACCTTTCGCTCGCACTGCGCTACATGACCGACGCCCTGAAAAAACGCTGCACATCATTTATCATATCCGACTTCATCGACAACCACGATTACAGCAAAGCATTGACCATCGCTTCGGGTAAGCATGATGTCTATGCCATACAGGTATATGATAAACGTGACGCCCAGCTTCCGAATGTGGGACTGATGCGAGTTGCCGATCTCGAGACCGGACATGAATGTTGGGTCGACACATCGTCATCGTCGACACGCAAGGCCTATAACAAATGGTGGTACGACCGTCAGCAAGCCATGAACACGGCATTAAGACGCTGCAGAGTTGAGACAGCCTCTGTGGCGACCGACGAGAACTATGTAATAGCACTCCGATCCCTGTTCCAGACTCGCGCCGCACGCTGAACCGACAGTTGACAACCACACGTTCCGATATTCAACTACAATGTTTTAGAGAGATATGAAACTGATGAGATACATAATGTTACCCGCTATGCTGTTGGCTCTTACGCCGACAGTCAACGCAAAATCGTCGATCAAGGCCACACTTGACTCGGCCTACGTGACGATGGGAAACATCACCGGGCTTACTGTAGAAGTCGTTGAATCGCGCGATGCCAACTCGATGGTTGGATTCATTCCCGAGACTATGCCCCGAGAGGTGGAAGTCGTGGGTGAAGTTTCGTGCGATACGGTCAATCTCGACGATAATGTGCGCCAGATCACTCGCCGCATAATACTGCAGTCATTCGACTCGGGTGCATACGCTCTGCCTCCTGTTTTCTACATGGACGGCAACGACACTATGCTCTCCAACATTGTTACGCTGAAAGTAAATCCCGTAGATGTATCGGCTCTCGAGGACATTCACGGCAATGCCGACACGCTCACGGTAAAGTCACACTGGTATGATTTCCTACCCGACTGGATTATAGACTATTGGGGATGGATACTACTTACCATCATACTGGTAGCCGGAGGTGTTTGTGCCGTACTCATATTCACAAAGCGCGTAAAAGTTCCGTTTATCCCGACCAAGAAGCCCGTGCCCCCCTACGAGATGGCACGCCAGCGACTTGACCGCCTGCATGAACAGCATCTGTGTGAGCGTGGACAGGAACGCGAATACTATACCGAACTTACCGACATCCTTCGCGAGTATATCGACAAACGCTTCGGTATCAACGCCATGGAGATGACTTCAAGACAGATTCTTGACCATCTTAACGCCAACCCGGCCACTAAACCGTCGGAGCGACTAATGCGACAGATTCTTGAAGTTGCCGACTTTGTCAAGTTCGCCAAGATGCGTCCCATGCCTGAGGATAACACCAAGTCGTTCAATCACGCTGTAGAATTTGTGGAGAACACAAAACCGACTCCTGAACCTACCGAAGAGAACGCGAGCGACAATCCCGACATGATGCCGCCTATGCCCGAAATTAAGAAGGACGATACCGCGAAATAACTGAAAAACTAACACACCACTATACATAATATGCAGTTTGCTCATCCTATAATATTATGGTTTCTGCCAATAGTGCTTATACCCATCATCGTATGGTATTTTTTCAAGCACCGAAACATGCGTCCGGCACTGCAGGTATCGACAACGTTACCCTTTGCACGCATGGGCCGACCGTTCAAGCACTACGTTAGGCACGCAATGTTTGTCATGCGCATGCTGGCATTGGCCGCACTGATCATTGTGCTTGCACGCCCCATATCCCACGATTCGTGGCGCGAATCGACAACCGAAGGCACTGACATCGTCCTTGCTATCGACATCTCGTCGAGTATGCTTGCACGCGACTTCGAGCCTGACCGACTTGGAGCTGCCAAACAGGTTGCATCACAGTTTGTCAACGGTCGCGAAAACGACAATATGGGTCTCGTAATCTTTGCAGGTGAAAGTCTCACGGGCGTACCTATGACAACCGACCGTGCCGCGCTGACCAACTACATTGAATCGCTCACATTCAACATGCTCGAGGATGGCACCGCCATAGGCGATGGACTGGCAACATCAATCAACCGTATAAAAGACGGACAAGCCAAGAGCAAAAGCATCATACTTCTCACCGACGGCTCGAACAATACGGGCAACGTAGCTCCGCTCACTGCTGCCGAAATTGCCAAGCAGCTCGGCATCAAAGTGTACACTATAGGCATTGGCACGAACGGCAACGCCCCCATGCCCACCGTCGATTTCTTCGGCCGCATGACCTATACCAACCAGCCCGTCGTTATTGACGAAGCAACACTGCAGGAAATATCACAGATGACCGGCGGAAAATACTTCCGTGCCACCGGCAACAAAGTATTAAAAGATATTTTTGACGAGATTGACACTCTGGAAAAATCAGTCATCGATGTGCGCAACTTCAGTCATACCGAGGATAGTCCTATTACCTTCTGGCTCATCGGCATTGCCCTGGCACTCGTAGCCATCGAGATTGTTTTGCGCCACACAGTGATGCGTTCAATACCATAAAACGATACTACTATGAATTTTGCATATCCACATATACTGTATCTGCTG
>CANDNO010000108.1 GCA_947386115.1 uncultured Muribaculaceae bacterium | reverse complement strand
ACCGAATTCTTCAAACAAATCGCTAATTTTGCACTTGCCAGTTGAACCTGCACGATCTTATTGAGCTTAATCAGACGCTCTTGCTGTGGCATCCCTTGTTCTATAAACACCGCATTGAGATTCTCCATGTTGGAAAGGCAAATCAGTTCATTGATTGAGGCGTAATCCCGGATATTACCCTTGACGTAGGGATTGGCTTCACGCCATTGTTTTGCGGTCATGCCAAACATAGCCACATTCAGCACATCGGCTTCATTGGCATAGATGATGCTTGCCTGAGCCGATGTAATCTCGGCAGGTATAAGATTGAGCTTGATGGCTTCAGTGTGAATTTTATAGTTTATCTTGGACAGTTCTCGCTTCGCAGACCAGCCAAGTTGCTTCTGTTCATCTTCCTTTAGACGTTGGAACTCCTCAATCAGATATAATTTGAAAGGGACACTGATTGCAGAACCGAATTCAAAAGCTATATCCTTGTGGGCATATGTGCCACCATAACGGCCTTTTTTTACAATTATTCCTATCGCATTAGTTTTTTCTATCCACTCGGATGCACTCAACACAAACGATGGTAATCCTGCACTCATTCTAAAGTGGTCAAATTCGACCACTTTGAAATTAGGATTATGGATGATCTCCCATGTTCCAAGAAACTCAATTGTATATCGTGTTCTTATCCAGTTCTTTATCACATCTGCTGCTCTGCCGTCTCCGTCCTTTGCCGACGCCATATCAGTAAGGGAGATATAATACTGTCCCTCGACTCCAAGAACTGTTATGTCAGTATTTTGAACGATAATTTTAGCCATAAACGGAATTAGATGTTTTAAGAATGAATAAAGAGCACCACACTTTGCAGTGTTGAATCCAGATAGCCCCGTATATCAAGCTATCGATTTTGTTTTCTTAATTGCAAATATAATCATTTTCATCAGATTGAGCAACAATGAGAAAAAAGGACACCGGGGTTCTTTCCCGATGTCCAATTATTCATGTCAAAATGAAATAAGTGTGTATTGTCGGTTATGCGAAAAAGCCGTCGACGTTGGCGTTGTTGTTGTAATCCTGGTCGAGTTGGGCATACTGCATTCCGTCGGGTGAAGGCTGAGACATCGAATTGATGAGATCGACCATGGCGATGTCGACATCCTCGAGTGATACAATCTCGTTCTCGTCGATAACACCGTCGCCGTTGACATCGGCGAGCATAACGTCGGCGCGACCATCCATATCGACATCGACCACTCCAACCTCGGCTCCGTCGACCGACAGTACCACGAGATCCATCTCGGTGCCATCCTCGGTATTGATGTGCTCGTAACCGATAACCTCAATTTCGGGTTCGTTATCAACCACGTTCTCCTCCTCTACGGTCACAACGGTAGTCTGTGTACGTTCGGGCTGCTGGACGGGCTGCTGAACAGGCTGCTGGACGGGCTGCTGGACGGGCTGTTCCACGACTTGCACGGGAGTCTCTTCCACAACAACCACCTCGGCTTCTTCGGGCTGGTCGGTCACTTCGGTCACGATGATTTCATCGGGATCGGTCATGGCATTGTGTTTGTTGATGGCATTGGCCGCAAACGACCCGGCCACTGCTCCTACAAGAGCTCCTACGCCGGTAGCTGCGCCGGTGATTACTCCACCTACCACGTTGCCGTTGTCCTCTTTCTTCAGTTTCTTGGCGGCTTCGGGTATAGCCTGATTTTTCGGAGCCGAGGGAACGGGAGGAACGACCTGGTTCTTGTTAGCTACATTGGCGTTGACATTGCTTGCGGGGGTGTTGAGATTCTTCTCCATGACTGATGTTTTTTTATTGTTATTGTTTGATTTATTTCGTTTTGATGTTGCAAAGTTAACACCGCCACGACTTCAATGCAAGTTTTTAAATCAATCCTGTATCAAATACCCCGCTTTATCCACCAACGTGTCATTTTTGAAGCATAATGAGCGACAAAGTGCGGCCCGAATTTACCCCCATGCGACGTGCCGACCACCATTCAGTCCAGTTGCAACGCGAACAGGGTGCCGAACAGTCAATATTGCTTTCATCTATTCCCCCATCGACAAGATCGTGAACGATAGCCCGGCGCAAGTCTACGTGAGGCCGCTCTCCATAGTTTTTAAACACAATATCATCAGTCCCGGGATATTCACTCATGAAAACATCGGCGACCTCGGGTCCTACTTCAAAGCAGCCGGTGCATATAGACGGCCCAAAGACCACGTTGATTCTCCCCCGCCGGGCGCCCGCCTGCTCCATCACGTCAAGCGCCTTGAGCACAATATGCCCCGCAGTGCCACGCCAGCCTGAATGGACGGTCGCCACAACCCCGGCCTCGGAGTCGGCCATAAGAACCGGGACACAGTCGGCTGTATTTACCGCAATCGCCACTCCCGGCACTGCCGTAACCAACGCGTCGACATCCTCAAGATTACCTACGGGAGTAGTGTCGACGAGCGCAACGTTGAGCGAATGGGTCTGACGCGGTATCACCAGCTCCCTCAACCCCGGCAGCATGTCACACAATATACTACGACACGCGGCAACCTCCTGAGGGTTGCCGTGTGTATAGTGACAGGCATTGAATCCACCGTATGGATCGTCGGGGCGATCGGTGCCACGTCCGGTCGAAAATGCCGTCATCCCCTTGCCAAGGTTATATCTGTATAATATCTTATTTAATGTCATCGCTTTCGGGCTCGACATCCTCGTCCCAGTCATAATCCTCGTCGAGCATCTCGCTGTCAAAATCCTCGCCAAGATCCTCCTCATCCTCCATAGCGGGAACATTCTCGAAGATAAACTCATCCTCTTCGCGCACTCGGTGATGGCCGTCGAGCGGACGGTGGGTGATGGGCGTAGGTCCGGCTATGCGGTTCGACTCATCGTTAATAGCGCTCCAGAGCATGTCTTTAAGCTCTATGAGCCCCTGTCCGGTAACAGCCGAAATAAATATGTGTGGCAGGTCATCGGGAAGAGTTTTGGCTATCTCCTCCATGAGCTCGTCATCGAGCATATCGCTCTTGGAAATAGCGAGAAGACGGGGCTTGTCCATGAGCTGCGGATTGAATTTCTCGAGCTCGTTCAGCAGCACCTTGTACTCGGCCGTTATGTCATCGGCATCGGCCGGCACCATGAACAGGAGCACGGCGTTACGCTCGATATGACGCAGGAAGCGGAGTCCGAGACCCTTGCCCTCGCTGGCACCCTCGATGATTCCGGGAATATCAGCCATCACAAACGAGCGGTTGTCGCGATAAGAGACGATACCGAGCTGTGGCTCCATCGTGGTAAAAGGATAGTCGGCTATCTTGGGACGCGCGGCCGACAGCGCCGACACGAGCGTCGACTTGCCGGCATTGGGAAAACCTACAAGACCCACATCGGCCAACAGCTTCAATTCAAGGATGATACTGCGCTCTATGGCCGGCTCGCCGGGCTGGGCATAGCGGGGCGTGCGGTTCGTAGCCGACTTGAAGTGCCAGTTGCCAAGGCCTCCGCGACCACCTTTAAGGAGCTTGATCTCCTGGCCGTCATCGGTAACCTCACACAGGAATTCGCCTGTCTCGGCATCGAAAACGACCGTTCCGCAAGGCACATCGACAATGATATCGTCGCCATCCTTACCGAAGCTACGGCCGCCCGAACCGCTCTGGCCGTTGCCGGCAAAGAGGTGGCGGCGATACTTCAGCGGGAGCAATGTCCACATGTTGCGGTCGCCACGCAGTATGATGTGGCCGCCACGGCCACCGTCGCCACCGTCGGGACCACCTTTGGGCACATATTTCGCGCGATAGAAGTGTCGCGAACCTGCACCACCCTTGCCCGAGCGGCATAATATCTTAACGTAATCTATAAAGTTGGAATCGGCCATATACTTGAATTGGTATTAAGAATTTTTATAAAATAACGCGTCAGGAACGTGAAAAGTTGCGCAGGTGGCGCATGAGTTCCTCAGCCTGCTTGAAATCGGTAGGTGTACCCACATCGATCCACGTGCCGTTGATGGGATAATATGTCACTGTCTTGCCCTGCTCGATGGCCCGCTCAACGAGATCGGTGGCATCGATATGCTCACCGGTTGCCAGACTGTTAAGCAGACGGTTGGATATAAGATATATTCCGGCATTGGCATAATATGAATATGTAGGCTTTTCCTCAATGCCCGTAACACGGTGACTGTCGGGATCGTTACATAGTATCGCATAGGGCACCGAGACGGTGTAAGGTAGCACTGCTATCGTAATATCGGCCTTGCGCTCGGTGTGGGTAAGATACATTTCCTCGTAAGAAATGGTCGTCAACAGGTCGCTGTTCATCACCAGCGTTGTGCCTTCGGAGTCACGCTCGGGCATCAGTGACAGGGCCCCAATCGTGCCGAGCGGCATATCTTCCTTGATGCATTTCACTCTCACTCCGGCCACCGGCTCTGAGAAATGCTCTTCGAGCTTGTTGGCCAGATAGCGCGTGGCGACAGTGATATCATTGATGCCGGCAGCAGCAAGAGCCTCCACATTGTAGTCGATAATCGCCTTGCCGTCAATAAGGAGCAACGGTTTGGGCACAGTGTCGGTCATAGGGCGCAGACGCTCGCCACGACCGCCGGCCATGAGCACGGCGCTGACGGGCAATGCAGTATTGTTATGCGACAGATCGAGCAGACGCTCTATGGTTCCATCGTGGCCAAGCAGCGGAAGCAGCTTAATGCCTGCGAGCCTTAGCCGGCGTATCTCAGCCACATCGATATCGTCGGCCGGCATCGACTTGAAATCGCGATGCATCACCGCCTCGACACGGCTGTCGAGACCGGCTCCGGCAAGCAGCGCACGGCGCACGTCACCGTCGGTAAGTGTTCCGGTCATTATACCTTCGTTATCGACAGCCATTAGGGTCATCAGGCCACCCGACAGCTTGTTAAGCTGCCCGAGCGCCTCAATGAGAGTGGCATTCTGCGATATTATGTGTGGATCTGTCATATATTGAATTGAGATTTGAGAGTCGTGAATTGAGTATTACTCCGCGCGGGCAATCAGGGCCTCGGCTATTGTCCAGTCGAGCGGCGTGTCAAGATCGATACTGCGGCTGCGCGGCATTACATAGGGGATGCGCACGGGAAACTCTCCGAGTGCCATCGCTCTGATCGATGCGGGATTAATCACATACACCGCCCCGTTGTACACCCATGCCGGAGGCGCATCCTGCCGGCGGGTTATGAGTCCGTCGCCTTTCGATACGTGCAAAACACCGTCGGCATCGGTCTCGAAACAATCGTAATACGGATTACAGGGAGCCTCGGCAACACTCACCACCATATCCACGCCGTCGCGATAAAGCGACAGTGCAGCGGTGATATCGTCGGCGGTGCGCATGGGCGAGGTTGGTTGCAGAAGCACCACTACATCGTAGCGAAGTCCCATACGGTCGGCCTCATCCATTGCGTGCAATATCACCTCCCGCGAGCCGGCTGTATCGGTAGCCAAAGCATCGGGGCGCATGAACGGGACCGTGAGGCCTGCATTATCTACAACGACACGGGCTATCTCTTCATCGTCGGTGCTCACCAGGATATGGCTGTCGGGAGCACCGGCTCTGCGGGCTGCATCGATACTGTAGGCGATGAGCGGTTTTCCACACATCAATTTTATGTTCTTGTGGGGAATGCCGCGACTGCCACCGCGCGCCGGTATTATATATAGAGGTGTAATACTCATGGCTGGTCGTAAAACTGCTTGTTGCGCAAAGGCTCCAATGGTGTTGTAGCAATGGCGTCGACAATGAGCCTCAAAGTGTCGCGGCGGTAATATGGATTGACGGTTGCCTTGGATTTCTCCTGCCAACGCTCGCTGAGTGCCAGCGATACGGCGCGCGTAATCTCGGCTTTGGTGGTTCCGCAATGAATCACCGAGTCGGCTGCCAGTCGGCCCGACTGGCGGGTACCTATATCGACCGTAGGAATCTTCATCGACGGAACTTCAACAATACCGCTCGACGAGTTGCCAACGACAGCCTTGACAAACTGCAGTGCCGACAGGTAACGACGCTTTCCCAGCGAGGGAACTACATTGACCCGACCGGGACGATCGGCTGCAAAACGATTTATCATATCGATTATTATGCAGCCGCGGGCATCGTTATTGGGATAAGTAAACAATAGCCTGTTTTCCTTAAAAGTATCAAGCGCGGCAAGCAGTTGCTCGACATGCACGGCGGTGTCGGTGGGGTCCATCGTCGCGGGGTGCATCGTCACGAGCAACGTTTTGTCGCCAATCTCAAACCCGAGCGATTCTTCGAGCTCTCCGAGAGTCATGAGCGGCTCGTTCATGGCGTTATACACACCTATGGCACCCGTAGTTATTACTCTCGACGGTGTCTCGCCCATAGAGATGACACGGCGACGGTACTCCTCGGTAGCAGTAAGGTGGAGCGAAGCCATCTTGGTTATCGCGTGCCTGATGGCATCGTCGATTGCTCCATGAGTGATCTCACCGCCTGCAATGTGGATAATGGGAATGCGCATCACCGTAGCAGTCGACGCCACGGCCAGCATCTCGTAACGGTCGCCAAGCACAACGAGAATGTCGGGCTGCAAACGCTCGAGCGCGTCGGCCATACCGAGCCCGCATTGCGCCATCGCCCGTGCACGGTCGGCCTCGCTGTCGCCTCGCTGCGACAGGGGCACACGCTCGTCGACCTTGAAGCCGTCGGCCTCAATTTCATTGACCGTCATTCCGTAACGGGGATCAAGGTGCATATTGGTAGCCACAATCTGCAACGTCACGTCGGGACGCGACGCCAACTCGCGCGCAATGCCGCTGAGAAGGCCCCAGTCGGCGCGCGTGCCGGTAGCTATACACACTTTACGCTTATTATTCATATTATATGGGTATGTTTCCAACCTGCAAAGATAGCGATTTTTTCTCAGTGATTAGCCAAAAAACCTGTTATCAGACGGTCGAGGGTCTCGTATTCGATAAGGAAACCGTCGTGGCCGAAGTCGCTTTCTATCTCGTGATACTCACATCCCGGAATATACTCGACAAGCTCGCGGTGGTCGGATGGCGGGAACAATATGTCGCCACGTATGGCTATCACCATCGTAGCGGCTTTGATCGTAGACAGAGCGGCTTCAAGGCCTCCACGTCCCCACCCTATATCGTGGGCATCGACTGCGCGTGTGAGCCTGTGGTAGGAATAGGCATTGAATCTGTTGCACAGCTTGTCGCCCTGATGACGCTGATAGCTGTGAACGCGTCGGGCCAACGGATACCCCTCGGGGCGTACCTCATCGGTATCGGCCTGGGTGAGGTCGTAGGCCCGTCCGCCGCGATAGCTGAGCAGCGCGATACTGCGTGCAGCGGCCAGGCCGGCCGCACCGGCATCGGGGCGTGGCTCGCCATATGTAGCATCAGCCTCAAGACACATGCGCTGCGACTCATTAAAGGCTGCAGCCCAAGGCCGTGACACCGGCGTCGTGGCAATCAACACCAGATGGCGCGGAAAATCGGGCTGCATCACAGCCCACTCCATACACTGAAATCCGCCGAGCGAACTGCCTATGAGCATCTCCACGCTCGTTATGCCCAGGTGGCGTGCGAGAAGCATGTGAGCCCGCACCATATCGCGGACGGTCATCTGCGGAAAAGTGTCATAATAAGGCTCACCCGTAGCAGGATTGATCGACAACGGCCCCGTCGTTCCGTAATGTGAGCCCACGATATTTGCACACACAATGAAATACTTCTCGGGGTCAAGGAAACGGCCTTTTTCCACCGTGTGGGGCCACCAGTCGGCCACTTCGCTGTTGGCCGTGAGCGCGTGACACACCCATACGGCATTCGAACGGTCGGCATTCAGCTTGCCATAAGTGTGATAAGCGATAGTGAGCGACGGCAAAACCCCGCCACACTCAAGCCCAAACGGCTCCTCAACAGTCAAAGTCTCAGCAAAACAATGTGTCATAATCAATCTTTTGCTGCAAAGTTAACATATTCCTGCGGCAATAAAAAATCACCACATATATTGACATCAGATTTAAATACCTACTCGACAACAAACGCAACATAACACGCGATAGCACACCGGAGTCTTGACAGGCTCGGTAAATCATATCAACGGCATTGTTGATGTTTAACGTTGGTCTCATCTCCAAGTGAAGATTCCAAATCGAAGTGCAAAACTTTGAGATAGGAATAACTCATTCT
>CANDNO010000107.1 GCA_947386115.1 uncultured Muribaculaceae bacterium | reverse complement strand
GGATTACGTTAAGTTACGCTTATTCTTCGATGGCTGCCTGCGCCGCAGCTACGCGGGCGATGGGCACACGGAAGGGTGAGCAGCTCACGTAGTTCATGCCGAGTTTTGCGCAGAACTTAACTGATGAGGGCTCGCCACCGTGCTCGCCGCAGATACCTACTTTGAGTTCGGGCTTGGTTGCACGGCCTTTCTCTACACCCATGCGAACGAGCTGGCCTACACCTTCCTGGTCGAGAACCTCGAAGGGATCGGTCTTGATAACGCCATGCTCCTTGTAGAATTTCAAGAACTTGGGTGCGTCGTCGCGTGAGAAACCGAATGTCATCTGAGTCAAGTCGTTGGTACCGAACGAGAAGAAGTCGGCTACGGTAGCAATTTCGTTGGCTGTGAGGGCAGCGCGGGGAACCTCGATCATTGTACCTACCTTGTAGGGTACGCTCTCGCCTTTCTCCTCGAATACCTTGGCAGCTGTGATGTTGATAACGTCGGCCTGGTTCTGGATTTCCTTGAGTGAACCTACGAGAGGAATCATGATCTCGGGGTGAACGTCGATGCCACGTGCCTTAACGGCAAGAGCAGCTTCGATGATGGCACGGGTCTGCATCTCGGTGATCTCGGGATAGGTGATACCAAGACGGCAACCGCGGTGACCGAGCATGGGGTTGAACTCCTCGAGGCTGTCAACTTTCGCCTTAACCTCGGCAAGTGTGATGCCCATCTCGTCGGCCAACTCTTTCTGAGTAGCGGTCTGGTGGGGTACGAACTCGTGCAACGGGGGATCGAGCAGACGGATAGTTACGCCGTAGCCGTCCATGGCCTCGAAGATACCCTCGAAGTCACCACGCTGCATGGGAAGAAGTTTCTTAAGAGCCTCGCGACGACCTGCTTCGTCGGCCGAGAGAATCATCTCGCGAACGGCCTTGATGCGGTCACCCTCGAAGAACATGTGCTCGGTACGGCACAAGCCGATACCCTGAGCGCCGAAGTTGCGAGCCTGCTTGGCATCGCGGGGAGTATCGGCGTTGGTACGAACGAGAGTCTTGGTGTACTTGGCAGCAAGATTCATGATAGCGCCGAAATCGCCGTCAAGCTCGGGCTCGGCTGTGGGAACCTGGCCGTCATAAACCTCACCGGTAGAACCGTTGAGCGAGATCCAGTCACCCTCGTTATACAGTTTGCCGCCCATCTCGACGGTCTTTTTCTCATAGTCAACCTTGATTTCGCCGGCACCAGATACACAGCACTTACCCATACCGCGGGCAACAACAGCTGCGTGAGAGGTCATACCGCCGCGCATTGTCAGGATACCCTGTGCAACGGCCATACCGCGAAGGTCCTCGGGAGATGTCTCGATACGAACGAGAACAACTTTCTTTTTCTTCTCGGCCCAAGCCTCAGCCTCGTCGGCGAAGAATACGATCTGGCCGGCAGCAGCACCGGGCGATGCGGGAAGACCCTTGGCTACAACAGTGGCACGTTTGAGGCCGCTCTTGTCGAATACGGGGTGGAGAAGCTCGTCGAGTTTCTGGGGCTCCATGCGCATGAGAGTAGTCTTCTCGTCGATTTCACCGGCACGCAACAGATCCATGGCAATTTTAACCATGGCAGCACCTGTACGCTTACCGTTACGGGTCTGGAGCATCCACAGTTTACCATCCTGGATGGTGAACTCCATGTCCTGCATATCCTTATAGTAGTCCTCAAGGCGATGTGCGATAGCGATAAGCTCGGCAGCACATGTAGGCATCGACTCCTCGAGTGAGGGATACTTGCTTGCGCGCTCTTCCTCGCTTATGCCCTGAAGGGCAGCCCAACGGCGTGAACCCTCAACAGTGATCTGCTGGGGTGTGCGGATACCTGCAACAACGTCCTCACCCTGAGCGTTGATAAGATACTCACCGTTGAAGATATTCTCACCGGTAGCTGCGTCGCGGCTGAATGCCACGCCGGTAGCCGAGTTGTTACCCATGTTGCCGTATACCATAGCCTGCACGTTAACGGCGGTACCCCATTCCTCGGGTATCTGGTTCATGCGGCGATAGATGATGGCACGCTCGTTCATCCAGCTGTCAAACACAGCGCAGATGCCGCCCCAAAGCTGCTCCCAGGCGCTGTCGGGGAAGTCGTTGCCGGTGTAATCCTTAACGGCAGCCTTGAACTCTTTAACAAGAGTCTTGAGGTCTTCAACGTCAAGTTCAGTATCAAGCTTTACACCTTTCTCTTCTTTGACTTTCTCCATGATAGCCTCGAAGGGGTCGATGTCGGTCTTGTTTTTGGGCTTCATGCCGAGAACAACGTCGCCGTACATCTGAACGAAACGGCGGTAGCTGTCCCATGCAAAACGGGGATTGCCGCTCTTCTCGGCCAGCGATGCTACAGTAGCGTCGTTCATGCCAAGGTTAAGCACGGTATCCATCATGCCGGGCATCGAAGCGCGGGCACCTGAACGTACCGATACAAGCAGGGGGTTAGAGGGATCATCAAATTTCTTACCTGTGAGCGACTCAACGTGAGCGATAGCTTTCTCTACGTCTTCCTTGATGCGCTTTACTACTTCTTCTTTGCCAAACTGGGTGTACTCGTTGCACACTGCGGTTGTGATTGTGAAACCGGGAGGAACGGGCATTCCGAGCAGGTTCATTTCGGCAAGGTTGGCACCTTTACCTCCGAGATCATTTCTCATCGAAGCATTGCCTTCGGCCTTACCGTCACCGAACGTATAAACTCTTTTCATTTGTAATAATGGTTTTATAATGGTGTTAATTATAGATTACTATTTTCTACCAAGTGCAAAGATACACTATTATCGCCAAAAAATGAAAAAACACATGCAGTTTTTTTAACTATTCAGTAACTTTGCATCACTCATATAATATATAGACATGATCATACTCATTGCCGAATCCAAAACAATGTCTAAATGCGAGCATCCCGTCACTCCATGCGACATTTCGTCTCGCCGTCCCGCTTTTGACCATACGGCCGACAGCCTCATGCTGTCATGGATCGATCTCACCGCCGAACAACTGTCAGAAGCCATAAAGATTAGCCTGCCAATGGCTCGTGAAATGAAGAATATGATTCACGATTTCACCGACAAAACGCAAGGCATAACAGCAATCGAATCGTACACGGGCGTCGTTTTCAAGGCTCTTGGCTATAAATCCATGACCGATAGCGATAAAGAATTTGCCGACCGGCATATACGTATCATTTCATCCCTTTACGGATGGCTAAGACCCGACGACATAATAAAGCCATACCGACTCGATTTCACTACTCGGCTTGCTCCGGGCGACAAAACGCTCGCTTCATTCTGGCAAGATAAAACGACGCAGGCAATAATCGACGAGATTGACCGCACAGGTTGCACCGAAATTGTTGACCTCATGCCTTCCGACGCCGCCAAATGCATTAACCTCAAGGCCCTGGAGAAAAAAGCGACAATATGGAAAATTGCATTCCAGGAAAACGACGGACAATCCGTCAGATCGCCTCACGCCATGAAACTGAAGACCCTGCGCGGCCTTTTGCTGAGACAAATCGTCAATGAGAGAATCGACAACATCGACACATTATGCTCATTATCCGAGCAATATGACCCGGCCAAGCACACGATTACATTCTCTGTCTGAACCTACGTTCTTGCTTCACTCACCGATTATTGTTACATTTGCCGAAAATTTTCATTAAATGGCACGAAAACGTAAAGAATTACCTACACTCGAAAATATTGAAATCACTGCCGTGGCAGCCGAAGGTAACAGCCTTGCCCGCGTAAACGACATGGTTGTATTCATTCCCTATGGCGCCCCCGGTGATATAGTAAATGTAAAACTTGACCGTAAGAAACATTCCTATGCCGAGGGGCACATTGTTTCTTTCATAAAAAAATCGCCCGACCGCACGGAACCTGTATGCGAGCACTACGGCACGTGTGGCGGATGCCGTTGGCAGCATCTTCCCTACGAGATACAGACCGCCTGGAAACACCGCCAGGTCACCGATGCGCTCACTCGCATTGCCAAGGTCGAGCTCCCCGAGATAAAACCCACACTCCCGTCCGACAACATCTACGGCTATCGCAACAAGATGGAATACACCTTCTCCAACAAGAAGTGGTTAACATTCGAACAGCTCAACAGCGGCGTCGAATTTCCCCAGCGAGATGCCGTCGGTTTCCACATCCCGGGAGCTTTCGATAAAGTTCTCGATATCAACTGCTGCCATCTGCAGGACGACCTCGGTAACCGCATACGCAACTTCATCCGGCAATTCGCCATCGACAACAGCCTGTCATTCTACGACCTGCGCAACAACACCGGCCTGCTCCGCACGATGATGATACGCATCGTCACGACCGGCGAGGTGATGGTGGTAATGTCTTTCGGCGAGGATAACCCCGAGTCTATTTCGCTCGTGATGGATGCTATACGCAGCCGCTTCCCCGAAATCACCTCTCTGATGTATGTCGTAAACCTCAAAGCCAACGATACCATCGGTGACCTTGATATCAAGCTCCATTCCGGACGCGAATATATTGAGGAGGACATGGAGGGGCTTCGGTTTCGCATCGGGCCCAAATCGTTCTATCAGACCAATTCCCGACAGGCCTACAAACTATATTGCGTTGCCCGCGACATGGCACGTCTCGAAGGCGATGAGCTCGTCTACGACCTGTATACGGGTACAGGCACAATCGCCAATTTCATCGCACGTAATGCCCGCAAAGTCATAGGTATAGAATATGTGGAGGATGCCATCAAGGACGCCCGCATCAACTCCGAGGCCAACGGCATCGACAACACGACATTCTTCGCCGGCGACATGAAAGATGTTCTCACCGACGATTTTATCGCCACACACGGCCGTCCCGATGTCATGATTGTCGACCCTCCGCGTGCCGGAATGCACGAGAGCGTTGTCAATGTTATCCTCAATGCCGAGCCGCGCGCCATCGTCTACGTAAGCTGCAATCCGGCCACACAGGCTCGCGACCTTGCCCTGCTTGACGCTAAATATAAAGTTGAAGAGGTTCAGCCCGTCGACATGTTCCCCCATACCCACCATGTCGAGAACGTAGTACGCCTCACTCTACGGGAGGCATAACGCCGGCCGCCAGACACGAATTATAATACCGCTCGTCACCCGTCACTTCGCGCCCGGCGAAGTCGGGTAGGGCGGTAATATTATAATCGGCCGACGGTAACTCCACTTCGGCAACGGTCAACCCTTCCAGCTCGCCGTTAAACTCATCGACCTCCCACACGAGCTCGCCGAACGGCACGATATACCTTGTTTTGGACAGAATCAATCCGTCACAAACACGTTCCAGCATCTCGCGCGCATCGTCGACCGGAATCTCAAACTCCCACTCATCGCGCTCACACCCGCGTGTCAATCCCTTGATTGTAAGATAGCCAGATTCCCCTTTGGTGCGAACTCTCACCGTCCGCTGCGGGTCGCGGCTTATGTACCCCTGGGCAATTTCAATAGCCCGGATGGCCTCATTTTTGTACTTTTGGTTTAATACCAGGTATTTTCGTTCAATTTCCTTTGCCATAATACTGCAAATATACGTAATTTTGTGGTATGTTTAGACTATATTACTCTTTTCGACTATATATCACGCTGATTATTACTACCATATCTTTATCGGTTGCTGCACAGAAACCGGTAACGATACTTGTCACCGACTCGGTTTCGGGCGAACCCGTGCCTTATGCGGCCCTGTTCGTGCGTGGCACAGGCATCGGAACATTGACCGATGACAACGGACGTGGAACCATCAAACCCACAGCCGGCAACACTCTCGTCGAGGTAACAATGATGGGTTATCGCACAGGGCACATCGATGTCGCTGGTACCAACACCCTCGCCACAATTCGGCTTCAGCCCGTCGGCGTTGCCCTCGAAGAGGTAACAGTGCGTAAAACCAAGGACCATTACTCAAAACGCAACAATAAAGCCGTCGCATTGATGGAACGCGTACGCGCCGCTGCAGAAAACAACGACCCTGAACGCAACGATTTCTACACATATAATAAATATGAGAAAATCACTATTGCGCTCAACAATTATAACAAGCATTCCGATTCTACCTCGTCACAGGGCGACTTCGACTTCCTTCGGGAATACGTCGACACGAGCGACATCTCGGGCAGTCCCATACTCAACATCTCTGTTAAGGAAAAACTGTCCACGATGTACAATCGCGCCAACCCTCACGCAGCCAAAGAAATCATTCACGCTTCGCAAGGCATAGGTATCGACCAGATTGTCGATCAAGGCTCGATGCAGACATTTCTTAACGACGTCCTGCGTGAAGTAAACATTTATGAAAACGATGTCAATATCCTGCAAAACAGATTTGTGAGTCCGCTGTCACACATCGGAGCCGATTTCTATAAATATTATATCACCGACACCCTCGGCACCGATGTCGACAAAACCATCGAGCTCACTTTCGTGCCGCGCACATCAACCACATTCGGCTTTACCGGAAAACTTTACATAGCCATAGGCGACTCATCCTTTATGGTAAAACGCGCCATAATGAGCGTTCCACAGGAAATCAACCTCAACTTTGTCGACCGTCTGCATCTCATTCAGGAATACTCAAAAGCTCCCGACGGCAGTCGCATCAAGAATCTCGATGACATGACGATGGAACTCTCGATTATTCCGGGTACACAGGGATTGTATGTGCGCCGGTACACCCATCTCGACAATCATTCTTTTGACAATCAGGCCGACAATCCCATTTTTAGCTACAAGGGGCAGGTCTTGACAATGCCGCTTGCAAAGCGTCAGGACGAAACCTACTGGGCCGAAAACCGTCCATCGCCTATGGCGCCCGGAGAGAGCAGGGTAGGCGAGATGATCGACCGCATGCGCGCTCGCCCGCTATATTACTGGAGCGAAAAAATCCTCAAGGTGCTCGTGAACGGTTATGTGATGACTTCGGCGACCGACAGCAAGGTCGACCTCGGCCCCGTCAACACTCTCGTCAGCGGCAACGATATCGAGGGCGTGCGCATACGTCTTGGCGGAATGACTACAGCCAACCTCAGCTCGCGCTGGTTCGGACGCGGATACGTGGCATACGGCACGAAAGACAAAAAATTCAAGTACCGTGGCGAACTCGAGTATTCTTTTATCGACAAGGACTACCACTCGCGAGAGTTTCCCGTCCAGTCCCTGCGTCTCACCCATCTCTACGACGTCGACATGATTGGCCAGCACTACATGTTCACCAACCCCGACAATGTTTTCCTTGCCTGGAAACGAATGAAAAACCGTTTGATGACCTATCACCGTGTCACCGATCTCACCTACACCCACGAGATGCTCAACAACCTGACATTCAGCGCTTCGATTAAACATGAACGTCAGGAATCAACTCCGTTCGTGCCCTTTGTCACCTCGGCCGGTGTAAATAAATCCCACTACGACGAGACTACCCTCACCGTGAGTCTTCGATTCGCCCCCGGCGAGAAATTCTTCCAGACTAAGACCTACCGCATTCCAGTCAACCTTGATGCACCTGTTTTTCTGCTCGAACACACCTACGGCCCGGCCAATTTTGCCGGCAACACATTCGAGATTAACCGCACCGAAGCGAGCGCCCAGAAACGGTTCTGGTTCTCGGCATTCGGCTTCCTCGACTGCATCGTTCGCGGCGGTCATATATGGAGCGCCACTCCTTATCCATCACTTCTGTTGCCCAACGCCAACCTTTCATACACTATCCAGCCCGAAAGCTTTGCCCTCATGGATCCTCTTGAGTTCATAAGCGACAGCTACGTGTCGTGGGACTTGACCTATTGGGCTAACGGAGCGATACTTAACTACGTCCCCTTGCTCAAACGCTTGAAGCTTCGCGAGGTTTTCGCCTTCCGCGGTTATCTGGGCTCGCTCAGCGACAAAAACACACCGTCACTGGACAACGACCTGTATCAATTCCCGGCTTTGGCCCACGCCACGACTATGAACGGCCGCCCCTACATGGAGGCCAGCGCCGGACTCGACAATCTTTTCAAATGCCTCCGCGTCGACTATGTGTGGCGATTGTCTTACCGAAACACACCCGGTGTCGACCGCAGCGGCGTACGCATTGCTTTCCACATGACATTCTGACATCCGCAGACAGCATTCAAGCTGAATTATATTTTTATCCTAAAGTCAAAGTCGAAACGCAATTTACACCTGCACAGCTTCATATTTTTTGAG
>CANDNO010000106.1 GCA_947386115.1 uncultured Muribaculaceae bacterium | reverse complement strand
CTCGAGACGCTCAAAAACACTACGCGCGGCATCGGCCCGGTCACTGTCGGCAAGCAAAGCCTTGCGATTTTTCACCTGACGGCGTATTTCACTCTTGTTCATAGCATTATTCGATTAAGTTATCTGACTGCAACTTACTCGGCAACAGGAGTTTCGATATCAAGGAGCTTGCAACCGCCAAGGAGCGTGTCAAACGCCTTCAATACCGTAGCGTCATCGCGATTGATAATCATATAGTAACCCGGAATGCCCAAAGCATCGCGTGCAATCAGCGCTTTCAAGGTATTAACAATGAGTTCGCGCGATTGTTTGATGTAATACCACTGCTTTGGAATGCCGTTACGGGCAGCAAAGTTGGTAAAATCCTCAAGTATGAGATAGTCGGCGGGGAGTTTTGCAAGAAGTTCCTCGATATTATCACACTCGGCAAGCTCGGCACGGTGAGCATCGGCATACTCGAAAGCCCACTTCTGGAACAGGCCGGCATTTCTCACCTTAAGGAAGTAGCTCGTAACTCCGGTCGTATCGTTGGGCACAAAGATATCGGGCATGATACCGCCGCCACCGTAGACCGTACGGCCACCCACGGTGGTGTACTGCAACGACTCGTCAAATTTGATCGAATCGGCGCTGAACGCCTCGCCATGGTCATAACGCTCGAGGATGTCGTTGTTGTATTTCTCCACGTCGCTGTAGTCCTTCTGTATGCAACGACCCGAGGGGGTATAGTAGCGGGATATCGTAAGGCGTATGGCACTGCTGTCGGGGAGCATTGTCTGAGTCTGCACAAGGCCCTTGCCAAACGAGCGGCGCCCGATGATGACACCAC
This sequence comes from uncultured Muribaculaceae bacterium, assembly GCA_947386115.1. Taxonomy (GTDB): domain Bacteria; phylum Bacteroidota; class Bacteroidia; order Bacteroidales; family Muribaculaceae; genus JAAVFS01. Next base: position 7,605 of record CANDNO010000106.1, on the reverse strand, counting down.
GGTCGTTGTCCTGCATTGCGCCGGCAAAGATTTCGCTCGCGCTGGCCGAGAACTCGTCGAGAAGCACCGTGAGGCCTGCATCCTGGAACGAGCCGGTACCGTCGGCCACGGTATACTGGTCGTTACGGCCGTCGCGGCCACGGGTGTACACGATTGTTGCGCCACGGGGCAGGAATTCGTTGGCCATCAACACGGCCATTTCCATGAATCCGCCTCCGTTGCCGCGCAAGTCGACTATGTAATCCGAGGCTCCGTCGCGCTGAAGCTGCATCATCGACTGGAAGAACTCGTTGAATGTCGTGCGACCGAACTTGTTGACTTTGACATATCCCACTCCATCGCTGAGCATGTAAGCGGCATCGATCGAAGTCACTGGAATATCTCCGCGAGTAACCTCATAACTTAAATCCTTCTTGGAGCTGTTACGCTTGATACCGAGGTTTACTTTCGAGCCTTTCTCACCGCGTAGCGTCGTGGTCACAGTCTCGTTGGTTATCTTTGACCCAGTAAACGGCTCTCCGTCAATGGTGACAATGCGGTCGCCGGGCATCACGCCAACTTTCTCGGCGGGTCCGCCCGAAATGACTTCGACAACAGTGACCGTGTCGTTCTGTATCGTGAAGCTTATACCCACACCACTGAACGAGCCGTCAAGATCCTCGTTGACAGCCTTAAGCGACGATGCCGGGATATATACCGAGTGAGGGTCAAGATTGCTCAGCAGCGACGGCAAGGTTTTCTCGACGAGCGAGTCCATGTCTACTTCATCAACATAGTCGTTCTGAATCATGTCCATGATGAGCCCGAGCTTGCGCTCGCTGTCGGGACGTCCTGTCGCACGATTCATATACATTCCGGCAGCAATACCGCCTACAAAGGTGAGTGCCACTATCACCGGCACCCAGGGTGATATACTTTTTCTATTCATTATTGCTCTATGTCCTGGATATGAACACATTCAATGCCCGCACGCTGCAGCAGGTCAATGCCATCGGCTATACGGTACAATTCGTTAAAAACCACGCGCTTGATACCGGCCTGGATGATTAGCTTGGAGCACTCCATACAGGGCGATGCCGTCACATACAGCGTCGACCCGTCGCTTGAATTGTTGCTGCGCGCCACCTTGGTTATGGCATTGGCCTCGGCATGCAACACGTAGGGTTTGGTAATACCCTGCTCGTCCTCACACACGTTTTCAAATCCCGACGGCGTGCCATTGAATCCGTCAGAAATTATCATCGAGTCTTTGACGATGAGGGCTCCCACTTTACGACGCCGGCAGTACGAATTCTCGGCCCAGATGCGCGTCATGCGCAAATAGCGTTTGTCAAGCAGCTCCTGTTTATCGTTTGTGTTCATTGTATAGTCATTAGTGGATACAAAGTTAACAAATAGATATGTTCCCGATACACTTTTAACAATAAAAAATATGGAGCACAGCCATTTTAGGGCCATGCTCCATGCAAATAGTTATTCAGATCGATCAGTAAACGAGCTCCAGATCGTCAAGATACATCTTCGACGGGCCACCGGTGAAGTAGTCGCCACCCTTTGAAGCCGAAGCAGTACACATTATGTACATGGGCTTGATGTCCAGGCTTCGGTACTCAAGAGGTATAGTCACTTCAACAAGACCGCTACCATCGGTAGCAGCAGTAAATACATGCTCGCCATAGGCTATCACATTACCGCCATCCTTGTCAAAAAGTGTAGTTGTCTTTGTATTTACAATTACAGGGAAGCCGTTATAGTCGCTATTTTTCAAATCGTCGGAGTTACCCTGACGCATTGAACCGTCGAGCAAGGCAATATAAACAATACCCTTGTCCATTTCGCCCTTGACATACTCGGCAGGAGCATTTTTGGCTACGTTGTCAATCGCAGCCGGCTCATACTTGACATAGAACTTAAGGGCCTTGGGACGGCTCGTAAACTCGCGGCCCCAGCCAAGGACACCGTTCGTACCGTGCGTAGCAAGATACTTGCCTATGAAGATATTGCCGGCGGCAAATTTACCAAGACCGCCGATACCTACGAATTGCGACTGGAGGCAAACCGAATTGCTGCCCGAATTGACTATCGATCCTTCGGCATAAGTCACCATTTTATTCATTGTTGCAGAACCATGGTTACCCGAATCCCAGAAAAGTGAATTCACGTCGGCACAGATCATCGTGACATCCTTACCGCTCTCCTTGACAGTGCACCAGTCCTCGAATCCGGCATTGGGCAGCTGAGCTGCTGTCTCGGTGGTAAACTCATAGATATTGGTAGCGGTAAACGCTCCTGCTGCGGCAACATACTCATAGGTGGTACCTGGCTTGAGGTTCGTAAGAACTGCGTTATAGACAGCTCCCTTTGCTATAGCGCCCTGAGCGACAACGCCGTCTACGTCAATCCAGTCGGCAGCACCCTTCTCGCGATACTTGAAGCCGACGGCCTCTACACCGTCTTTCATGACTTTACCGGTGAGAGTAGCTTCGGTAGCCCATACCGAGGGGTCGTTTGTAGCAAGAGGCTCGGCCTGAACATCGGCATCGGTGATAACGATAGTGAGTTTAGCTGTATTGGACTTGGTTACGGTAATGGGATTATCATTGCCGTCACGCTGCTCGACCGTTATCGAAGCGGTGATGTTGACCTCGTAAGTACCGTCGGCAAGCGAATTGAGGAGCTCAGGCTCAAAGGAAATCTTGAGGTTGTCAAGGTTGTTGGCCTCGTCGCGTGTGCGCAGTCGGCTGATACCTTTCGATTTAAGCTGCTCATACACCGACTCCTGTGCTCTGATCATATCAAACTCACCGCCGTTGACATCGCCCACAATCGTAGGCATCGACAGCGCTACCGAGGTGAGCTCGGAGGCGGCCGCGATATAGATCGATTTACGCTCCATCTTGCCGGCCTCGCCATAGAGAGGCTCGTCGATATTGAAACCGTAACCTACGATATTCGGAGCCGAAATAATTTCGATTGTCTCCTCAATGTCGATGGTGTTCTCGTCAATCTGGATAGTGAAATATGCACCGCCGGTCTCAACGTCGGTACCTTCATACTTCACGTTAAGGATATACTCGGTCGATGGCTTGGCACCCTCGATTTTACCCTCATAGCTATAGGCCGCCCCATCCTGGCGGGTACCGGTGAGAGTAAACACAAGGTCCTTGTCGCGAGAGTTCATCATGAAATAGCCACGACGGGTATCCTTGCCCTCAAAAGCAAGTTTGCCGCAGCTGTGACCCACCGTGAGGATATAGTCGCTGAGCACGTTATCAATATCCTCGGCATATTTTACCGACACTGCCGTGTTGGCAATACGACAGTTCAGGTTAACCTGGGTTGTACCACCGGCATTGATATCGAATTTTTCCACACCCTTGAAATAGCGGGCATCCCAGGAAGCGGGCACTGAGTCACCGGCCCATGCCTCGGCGGTGTATTGACCGCCCACGAGCCAGATTCCATCCTGAGGCACATTGCTTATGCCGTCATACTTGCGCACGAGGCCCTTGTTGCTCGACACCCAGATGATGCACTCATCGCTAAGTTTTTGCAATTCATCACCTGCTACGGCGCGGGATGCTTTCATATCGGCACTTACCGACGGACGCAAGATAAGGCGCCCCTCGCCGGCAGCATCCTGGGCATTGAACGAGTCAGAGCAGCTGCCCATCAAAACCGGAAGCATAGCTCCGATAGCAAGAAAATATATCTTTTTCATAAGGCAACTGTTTTTTAAGCTTTAAATTTAAGAACCAACGTCGACTTGTTACCCTTGGAGTCGATTACCTCAAGAGTGAACTGGTGGTCACCGGGGAATGCTCCGAGGAGAGGTACAAGAGCGGTGATGTCAAACGTAATTTCTGTTTTTCCTATTACCTGGTCACCCACGGGCAGGCCAACGCTCGCCAGGCCCTCGCCGGCATCACCGGGATTGGCAAGGTCAAAGCTCATAGGCATAAGTTCGCCGGCCGAAGCAATGAAGTCGGCATTGGTCGACTCGATGGTGACGTTAAGATTATTGGCACCCTCCTTGCAGGCGATGTTTACGACAGCGCTCTCTATATCCACGGGGTTAACACCTTTGAGGTCGAGAGTGGGGCTGGTAAATTCGGCTGCCTCGGCTCCGGGAGTGGGATCAACGGGGCCGGGCTCGTCAGGACCCGGTTTCTCGGGATTGTCGGGCCAGTCTTCACGTCCGGGACGGTCGCCTCCGATAACACCTTCTTCGGCACCCACATTGACATTGAGGTCCTCGTCGATTACCGAGAAGTCAACATTCAGGCCACCGGTAGGATCGATGAAGCCGGTCTCGGCAGGCGGGTTGATGTCGGCACCCTTCAGGGCGAATGTGATGATACGGTGCTGACCCGGATTCAGATCCTTGTACAGGCGTATGATTTCTTCCTTATAATTATTTACAGTACCTGAGAATGTGGCGACCATCGTCGTGTTGCCCGGCACAATCTCGAAATAGCCCGAACGGCTCTCGGCGGGATTGAATCTCAACACGCCCTCTTCATTGACGCGAATCTCACACTGGAGGTCACCGGCCGATGCTGCAACCAGGTCCTCGGTGAAACGAACCGTCACCTTGAGGTTCTGCAGCGTGCACACTACCGTGCCGGCGTTTGTAATCTCATCCTTAACTATCGTGAACTGCTTCTCGCCTACAAAGTAAGGAGCGTCCCAGGCAGCCTTGGCTGGTTTGCCCGACTCTACCTTCAACGTGTATGTACCCACGTTGAACACAGGCAGACCCGGCATCGTGGCGTATGTCCACTGCTCCACTACAAGGCCGTTGTTATCGGTGACGGTAACAATAAAATCAGAAAGATCGACCGATGCGCGGCTGCGCGAGATAATATTCTCGGCGTTTGTGAGGTCAACGGCAAGGTCGGCGGTCGACAAGGAGCCCTTGTCGCCGCTCTGAGGGCCGTCGGGCTCCCATTTTTCGTTGCAAGCGCTGAATCCTATGACGGCAGCGAGCAACATTATCGCGGTTAATATCTTGTTTTTCATTTCAATAATTCAATTAATAGTTAAGTGTGATTTCGTCAACATAGAGTCTTGAACCGTACCACTCGCCACGAGTTACATTGGCAAATGATGGTGGTGTTATCCAGTTCTTATCTTTTTTCAGCGCATCGGCAACATTTGTCGATAAGAAGCAAAGATAAATTTTTGCAGCTTTTTCGGCACCTGCATTATACGAGAAATTGATAACCTTCTCGGTGTAAGATGCCTGTGCGCCAAGCTCGACCGAGCCCTCGGCAATAACATTGCCCGAAGCGTCGCTCACATAAGCAGTAGCGACACCATGGTCACCGGCATTCTTTGCCTCATACTTGTACCAGAATTTCACCGACGATGGACGTGATGCAAACTCGATACCACAGTCGAGATCGGTTGTCGTCAGCGAGCCGGAGATGCTGCTATACCCCTCGGGACGTGTTGTGCGGGATGCGCCTAAATGCAACAATCCGGCATCTATGTACTTACACTTTCCTGTGGAAACACTACCTGAGGCTGTATTACCACTTCCCCAGCCCTGAGTGCTGACAATGGCGGCTCGACCCGACTTGGCATCGTCGGTCTGCTTAGTTCCTGAGATTCTTGTATAGACAAAATTACCGCCTTGACTTGTTGTCATAGGATTATTCGTACCCCATGTATCGAATACGACATTTTCCCAGTGAGATTCGCTGCCGTCAATCGTCACGTCGGCATCGAGATTCCCATTAGGGATAGAAAGCTCGGCCTCGGTGGTGAATGTTGCGGGGCGGCATGTAAGGCCGTCGGCCTTGAGACGTGCTGTGTAGGTTGTCGACGATTTGAGTCCCTCGATTTTGATGCGGTCGCCGTCGATGGTGCAGGTGTATTCCTGATAGTTTACACCGCCGTCGGTCGACATCTCGAGTTTTGCACGCTTGGCAAACTCGGCCACCGACTCGCTATCATGTGCCATCACTCCGCTTGCACGGAGAGCAAACACATCCTTCTCGTCGACCGACAAGCTAAAAGGGACTTTAGTACGTGTTATTGTATATTCATCGGTTTCCGATTTCTCAACCTTTTGTCCGTTGGCATCTTTGGCATAGGCCCTGAGAACTACATCATCCTCGCCCTGCTCGACATCGTCGGGCAGACCAACCACATTGAATATATAGCTCGACATCGCGCGCCCCTTGGCTGTGGCGCTTTCAACCTTGAGCTCGTTGAATGTTCCGAATTTAGTCTTGTACTCGACACCAATGCGGTTAGCGGCATCGGCACCGTTATAGTCGATATTGATTGTTGCCGTGTTGGCGTAACACATTACCGGCTCGGCGCCTGTAATCGCAAGCGACAGCTTTTCTATATTCACCGTAAGAGTCACAGGCTGGGTTTGCTGCGATACCTTATCGGTAACTACGAGCGTGAATGTCGACTGGTTGGTTGACCCCTCTATATATTTAATGTATGGGATGACACCGCTCAGATCCACTACTGCCATCTGGTCGGGGTTATGCCACATACCTATTTCCTTAAAGCCAAGGCTGTTCATAGTTGCCTTGGTAGCCTCGGGCGTGCCGATAAGGTCAATTCGCTCGGGCCAGCCTTCCTCTTTCAGAGCTACCGACTTGGTTTCAAGAACGGCCGATGCTATGCCGCCACGTGCCATGACAGTAAACACGAGCGGGTTCTCGGCTTCTGATCCTGCGACCACACCAACGGGCTCTCCCTGCGTGAAGCCATCGGCTTTGACTGTAGGCTCGGGTATATTCTCGAGGTCCTCGAGGTTTATAACCACATCTTCCTGGTCGAGAGTATCGTCAAAGGAGATAACAAGCTCGGCATTACCTACGTTGCCGTTGTTAACATCGAGTGTCACATTGTAATGGTGGCGTGCTACGGCTGCGAAACTTGTCGCATTGATAGTGGCTGCCGTTCCGTCCTGCTTCACGACGTTGACTGCGAGATTAACCGTGCCGGGAGATACATATGCCGGACGGCTCTCACGGCGAGTGTACTTAATCGTGTTGTTGAGCAGAGTCTTGATGTCGACACTGTAGTCGCTGAAATAGTTGGCGAAAGCCTCGGTGTACTTAATCGACAGCATTGCGTTGCCGAGCGACGCCGTGAGCGACACATTGGTTGTTTCGTTTTCACGCACCGAGACTGTGGTCGCGCCATAATAATAAGCGGCATCAAAGCCTTCGGTGGCCTTGTCGCCATAATAAGCCTCAAAATTATAGGTTCCAACACTAAATTTCTCTTCAACATTGAACTCGCTGAGCGAAGTCCATTCACGAGCCGACCCGCCGGTCGATGTCGGCGTGAGTCGGAGATGCAGCATGTCGACCGAAATCTCGTCGGCGTTGCTGCGAGCCGCTTGTTTATCGCTTCTGGAACTTATGGTGTTGGAGTCGAGATTGACAATCGGCAAGATTGACCCCTCCCCTCCAACCGTAGGGTTCCATGTCTCGTTACATCCCGCGAGTAGCAGGACTCCCGATGAAACAAGGCTGTACAGGATTGTTTTTTTCATTGTTTGTGATATAAATTGATTTAGTAGATGACAAAAAATGAATTTTGTCGGTTATATTGTTGATTTTTAATTAG
>CANDNO010000105.1 GCA_947386115.1 uncultured Muribaculaceae bacterium | reverse complement strand
GTTTGGCTATTGATGAATGTTCTTGAATTGTACCACAAACATACTATCTACAATTCTCGTGTACAGCGTGTTGGGGGCTGGGGTTATGCGGTATGCTGCGTCCGTGTAATTGTCGGGGCTCGGACCTTGGACCTTGAACCTTGAACCTCGGACCTTGGACCTTTTTCGGGGTTATTCGGCGGTGGGGGTGTGGGTGAGGCGGATGAGTTCGAGGCGGACGCCTTTTTTCTTTATGATCTCGAAGGTGTGGGGGGGGAGGGGGATGACGTCGCCTTCGGCGGGGATTGTGCCGGTGGAGTGGAGGAGGTAGCCGGCGAGGGTCTGGTACTCGTCGTCTTCGGGGATGCCGAGGTGGAAGGTGTCGTTGATGTACTCGATCTCGCTGCGACCTGAGAATTCATATACGCCGGGCGATACCTGTCGTGCTGTTACTCCGGCTTTGTCGTGCTCGTCCTGTATGTCGCCGAATATCTCTTCGACGAGGTCTTCGAGGGTGACCATGCCGGCGGTGCCTCCGAACTCGTCTACGACGATGGCGAGAGAGCGTTTTTCGCTCAGGAGGCGTCGCATCATCTTGTCGGCCATGAGTGTTTCGGGGGCGAAGAGTACGGGTTTAAGGTGCTGTTTCCAGTCGACGGTGGGGTCGAAGAGTTCGCTCACGTGGATGTAGCCGAGGACGTTGTCGATGTCGTCGCTGAATACGAGTATCTTGGAGCGGCCCGACTGGGTGAATAGTTGGCTGAGTTCTTCGTGGGTTATGGTGTCGATATTGACGGCTACGATCTCGTTGCGTGGTGTCATGCAGTCGCGCAGGTGGGTGGTGGAGAAGTCGAGGGCGTTGTGGAATATCTTGACTTCGTTTTCGATGGCTTCGGTGCGATCGGTATTGTCGTCGATGGTGCGCTCGAGGTACTGGTTGAGGTCGCCTATAGAGAGCAGGGCGGGGCGGGGCTGGGCGTCGGGCATGCCGAAGAGTTTCATGAGGCCTTTGGATATCCAGGTGGCGAGCAGCGATATGGGGTAGAGGATGAGGTAGATGAGGTAGATGGGTATTGCAAAGTAGCGCAGTGACCTGTTGGGGTTGATGCGGAACATTGTCTTGGGAATGAATTCGCCGGTGATGAGGATGACTCCGGTGGAGATGAGTGTCTGCAGCAGCAGGACGAGGAACTCGTTGTTGTTGAAGATGTGCTGTAGCCATGGCTCGATGAGTTTGGCGGCTCCGATACCGTAGACGACGAGCACTATGTTGTTGCCTACGAGGATTGTAGATATGAAGAAGTCGCTGTGGGCGTAGAACATGTTGAGGAGACGGCTCACGAGGCCGCCTTTCTGTACGTCGATTTCGAGGCGTACGCGGTCGCTTGTGACAAATGCTATCTCGACTCCTGAGAAGATGGCCGAGAAAAACAGTGAGACGAGGCTTATGATGAGCCAGATTTGTTGGTCGGGTGACATATCGTGGTTGTGGCGTCTATAGTTCTTGGACTTGTTGGGGGTTTGTGTCGCCTTTCTTGAGGTTGAGGCGTCGTGTGCGCAGGTTGCGTCGCAGGGCGGTGTCGTTGGTGGTGTGTTCGCGGCGCAGTGTGGCGGGATTCTTGTCGCGCTGTGAGGGGCGTGTGGGTGCTGTTGCGGAGCGTGCTTCTACCGCGGGGGTGGCGGCAGAGTCGGGCTGTTGGGCGAGTGAGTCGGTGCTCTCGCGGCGTTCGTCGCGTTCGGCTCTCATGCGGTCGATGGGCAGGATCATCTGGGGGTGGAGTATGGTGTACTCGGTCATGGCTTCGTTGCTTTCGAAGCCGTAGCCCTCGATGATGCGTTCGGCGCGCTCGATGTGCATGAACGAGTCGCTGTAGACGCGGCGCAGGTTCTGGTCCCAGAAGAGCTGTGGGGTGGCGAAGCGGTCGCCGTCGGTGTTGCGCATGTTCACGTTGCCGTCGAAGCGCCACAGCTTGCGCGAGCTAAGGTAGGTGGCCGAGTCGGCACGGAAGGTGGCGTTGGGGTTCATGTCGTCGTCATACTTCTCGAGGTACATGCCGTCGGGGAATGTCCAGTGGGGGGTGTCGGCTTCCTCATACATGATCCACAGCGGGGCTGTGATGTGATAGCGGGTGTAGCCCGAGTCGCTCACGTAGGTAGACACGTCGGTGGTGAGCATGGTGGGGTAGTTGCGGGCGTCGTCGATGTCGGCGATCTGCTCGGTCTTTTCTTCTCCACACGATACTGCTGTGGCTGCGATCAATGCCGTGCCTATGACGAATGGTAGTGTCTTGAGCGAATTCATTACCGGGATGCCGTGGGGCGATTAATGGATCTTGCTCTGGAAGAACCACATCTCGTTGAAGTTGATGCCGAGGGTGACCATGATGCAGTCTTCTTTGATAAGAGCTACGGGCGAGGCCTGGCGATGGCGATACTCGACGCTGAGGTTGACGATGGAGCGCAGCATCATGGAGTTGGCGGTGGGGAAGCCGAAGCCTATCGAGGCTCCGTATTCGCGCACGTTGTTGCCGCGAACCATGAGGTAGTCGTGGGTGTAGAAGGCGCCGGCGCGGTACTGTATGCGCTGCAGGTAGCTGCCGCGGGGGCGGGGTGTGAACTGTGCGCCTACGTTTACTTTCCAGCGGTCGGCAAATTTCTCGGCTGTCTCGTAGCCTTCAAGGGCCTGGTACTTGACGCCGCTCCAGGGCTGGTAGGTGAAGTCGCCTTCGACCATGAGACGGTCGTCAAACTCGTAGTTGATGCCTACGCCCCAGGTGTCGGGCATAGAGTATTTGCCTTTGAGGTTGGCGTAGCCGGTGGTGTCGGGCAGGATCGATGTGTCGGTGTTGTTGATGGGGTAGTGTACGCCGTAGGTGTGGCCGTGGAACGACTTGCCGGGGGAGTAGACAACGCCGGCGGTGAGGCGGTGGCGAGGGTTGATGCGGTAGCTGTACTGCACGCCGAAGTCGAGCTTGTAGTCGGTCACCTTGAGTACGCGCTCGAAGAGTGACTGCTCGCCGGCGGCTGTGGTAACGTAGTTGTCGTTAAGGATGTTGCCGAACATGTACGAGATGTTTGCTCCGACGGTGAATCCTTTGAACGGCTTGCCGGCCACGCCTACGTACAGGAGGTTGATGCCTCCGCTGCCTTCGCGCGAGCTGGTGCCTTTGTCTTCGCCTACGATGTCGCCGAAGGAGTAGCCTACCTGTGAGTAGGGTAGGAGTCCGGCGCTACCTCCCATATACTTGCCAAGGGGGAATTGCATGGTGATGTAGTCGAGACCGCCGCCAAGGTCTTTGCCGGTGACGTTGGCGCCGTTTTTACCGGCTCCGGGCTCGGTGCTCCATGTCTGGCGCAGGTTGCCTCCCATGTCGAAGAGGAATGTGAGGGTGTCGATGGCTGCGTATGAAGCGGGGTTCATGACGTTGATCTGTCGGCCGGAGTTCATGGCGTAGCCTACGCCTCCCATGCCTCGCTGGGCCGATGTGACGTTGTCGCTGAGAATGCCGTATCCCAGGCGCGAGTAGGGTGAGTTTACACTGTTCTGGGCCGCTGCCGTGAATACTGCTATGGCTGCAAGAGCAGCAGTTAGGATCTTAGATATCTTCATTATACAATAATAGGTCGTTGAGGCCGCGGTTGACGAGGCACTCTTGGTAATCGGTTTCAAAATCAAGCTTTTCGGCCAGCTCGCGGCCCCATCCGCCGGATATCACCACCACCGAGTCGTGGGGCAGGCGGGAACGGTAATAGGATATCTCGGCAACGACGCCGTTGACGGCTCCCGAGCGCATTGCGCTCTCGGTGGAGTTGCCCCAAAGGCGTGTCTCGCCACGGCTTGACACCAGCGGCAGGCGTGCTGTGAAAGCGTGCAGTGCTTTGAGTCGCATGCCAATGCCGGGGGCGATATTGCCTCCGGTGAAGTGTCGGCGCGCTGTGACGCGGTCGTAGGTCACCGCTGTGCCTGCATCAACTACGAGCAACTCTTTGCCGGGATGGAGTGATGCAGCCCCTACGGCGGCCGCGATGCGGTCGACGCCGAGGGTCGACGGGGTGGCGTAGTCAATTGTCAGCGGAACGGCAGTCATTTGTGTCAACTCCCGGGCTTTGATGCCGGCCGATGCCAGTAGTGAAGCCAAAAGTTCCTGCTGGTCGGCAACGGAGCAGTACATCGCACGGTCAATATCGTAGCGGGCCACGAGGCTGTTAATCTCGTCGTCGCCCAGTGTGATATGTGACTCATAGTGTATGAGGCGGTTACCGTCCCATACAGCCACTTTGGCACTGCTGTTCCCTTGGTCAATTGTCAGAGATAGTCCCATTAGACAGCAAAGTTACAAAAACCTAACAAACAGCGAAATTCTTTTAGTATTTTTAAGAGAATGAGAGGGAGGGGGAGGTGCGGGGTTCGAGGTTCAAGGTTCGGGGCTCGAGGATTTTGGGGGCGCGATAAATCGCGGCCGCCGGAGACAAAAATATTACCTCGGGTGGATTTTGGGCTCACGGGGCGGGAGTGGGGGCTAATTGATGAGTGGCAGCTACGCAGCCCATTTGGTGGGGGGGATGCGATATACCCAAGCTGCGGACGGCTATGCCGCCCTTGCATGGGCCTAACGCTAAGCGACGGCTACGCCGCCGGTAAGGCTCCTATCGGAGCCTGCGGAGTGTACGAGGTTCGGGGTACAAGGTTCGAGGTACAAGGTTCGGGGTTCGAGGTTTGAGGTGCGAGGGACGAGGGGCGGGGTTCGAGGTTTGAGGTGCGAGGGACGAGGGGCGGGGTTCAAGGGACGAGGGACGAGGTTCAAGGGACGAGGTTCGAGGTTTAGTGGGCGAGAATTGCCGGGACACGGCGTGCCGCGTGGGTACGGGAAAGGTACGGGGAGCGATGGTATCTATACGGCAAGGCGAGACTTTCTGTATTTATAATGGGCAGCTACGCAGCCCATTTGGTGGGGGGATGCGATATACCCATGCTGCGGACGGCTATGCCGCCCTTGCATGGGCCTAACGCTAAGCGACGGCTATGCCGCCGGTAAGGCTCCTATCGGAGCCCGCGGGGCGTACGAGGTGCGAGGTACAAGGTTCGGGGTTTGAGGGGCGGGGTTTGAGGGGCGGGGTTCGAGGTTAGGTGGGAGTGGGACAGGGTCGAGTTTTCGGAGGTTATTTATGGTTAATGGGGGGTGGTGGGGCGTTGGTCCCAGGCGGGGTGAGCGGGGTCTTCGGCGGTGAGGGCTTCGGGGAGGCTGATTGCGAGGGCTTGGGCGAGCATGCGGCCGTACTCGGGGTCGGCGTTGTGGCATGCGCGCACGTGGCGCTGTTTGATGAACAGGGGGATGCCTTCCATCTGTGTGGCGGTGTTGCGGCAGGTGGCGAGCTTGTCTTCGTGGCTCAGAAGTCGCCATAGTTTGCCGGGCTGGTTGTAGTAGTCGTCGTCATAGAGGCGTTCGTCGTAGTTGTAGACGTCGCCGCTAATGGCCATGGGAGGTTCTTTGCGTGATGGGGTGTCCTGCCATTCGCCGAAGCTGTTGGGCTCGTAGGCGATGGTGCTGCCGTAGTTGCCGTCGGTGCGCATCTGCCCGTCGCGGTGGTAGGAATGGAACGGGCATTTGGGGCGGTTGACGGGTATGAGATTGTGGTTTACGCCAAGTCGGTAGCGCTGGGCGTCGCCGTAGGAGAATAGGCGTCCCTGGAGCATTTTGTCGGGCGAGAAGCCTATGCCGTCGACGATGTTAGCGGGGTTAAAGGCTGCCTGCTCGATCTCGGCAAAGAAGTTCTCGGGGTTGCGGTTGAGCTCGAGTATTCCCACCTCGTGGAGGGGGAAGTCTTTGTGGTACCATACTTTGGTGAGGTCGAACGGGTTGATGTGGTATTGCCGGGCTTCGTCCTCGGTCATAAGCTGCACTTTGAGTTTCCAACGGGGAAAATCGCCGCGTTCGATAGCCTTGAACAGGTCGCGCTGGTGCGACTCGCGGTCTTTGGCTATGATGGCTGCAGCTTCCTCGTCGGAGAGGTTCTTGATGCCTTGAAGGGTTATGAAGTGGAATTTAACCCATGTGCGTTTATTGTCATGGTTGATGAAGCTGTAGGTGTGGCTGCCGAAGCCGTGCATGTGGCGGAATGACGCCGGGATGCCGCGAGGCGACATCGTGATTGTGACCTGGTGGAGCGCCTCGGGTAGGAGGGTCCAGAAATCCCAGTTGGCAGTGGGGTTGCGCATGCCCGTGCGTGGGTCGCGTTTGATGGCATGATTGAGGTCGGGAAATTTGAGCGGGTCGCGGAGGAAGAAAACGGGTGTATTGTTCCCGACGAGGTCCCAGTTGCCCTGGTCGGTGTAGAATTTCATTGCGAATCCTCTGATGTCACGTTCGGCGTCGGCGGCGCCGCGCTCACCGGCTACGGTGGAGAAGCGAACGAGGCATGGGGTCTGTTTGCCTACTTTCGCGAAAATGGAGGCTCGGGTGAACTCTGAGATGTCGTGTGTGACGGTAAACGTGCCAAAGGCGCCTGATCCCTTGGCGTGCATGCGTCGCTCGGGGATGACCTCGCGGTCGAAGTGTGCGATTTTTTCGAGATACCAGGGGTCCTGTACTGTGACGGGGCCGCGAAGCCCGGCGGTCTGAATGTTCTGATTGTCGGCGATAGGTCGTCCGTTCTCGGCTGTGAGTTTCTTCTCGTCCATACTATTTACGATTATCAAGTTCTATTGTTAACATAACCATAGAACATTTAGATTATCATAAAAGTTCCCACGCGAAGATAGCCGGGGCGAGGGATATTGTAGTATGGAGCGTTTGACGTCAGGCTTCGTTGGTTAGTGATTGTTTGAATTCTCTAAAAGAATTGCATTTATCGGATTCAAGCAGATCTATAAAATCTTGACGGTAAAGGCATGACATAATCGTGTCGACTTCATCTTTATGTTTACCGTAAGTTTTGCCAATGAGCGAATAGATGTCATTTAACCGGTTGGCAGGATGGTATTCAGTGACTTCAGGATCTCGGTCGATATTTAGATTTATAGATTCATAGATATATTTGGCTGTCAAAATAGGGTTAAGCTTTTCAAAAAACCAACCCATTCCCAGTATCCAGGCTTCGACTTCCATAATGGCAAAGTGGCAGTTGATGAAACCTTCAAACCCTTTTTGAGCAATGGAATTATGCGCTCCGGCAATGAATTTGTCGTTAATCTGCTTACTGATGGTTCGGTTGAGAACTTCACTATGATAATCATCGCAGTACATGTCTCTCAGAACGATAATTCGGCTGTAGCCAAGGTTTTGATATCGTGCTGCGTTCTTTATTGCTTTGCTCAAAACGCTTGTGTCGTTGCCTACGTTTACGATTTCATAAAAAAGGTCGGCATTTTCATCGCCGTAGGAGTATTCGGTCGGGTGACCCGGGGGATCAGAATCGCGCAGGTTATAGCATCTGAAACTTATCTGATAGTCATACCATCTCAGAAGAAATTCCCTAATAAAAATCAATTCTGTTTGTCCTTCGACGTATACGGCGATTTTCATTATTTACGAATGAACAGGTTGTTTGATATTCTGTTAAGGAAGTCGGATGTAAAGAAGTCGAAGTTGTCGAGCCCTGAATACTTGAACTCCTTAAATTCGCCGGGATAATCTGATGCGTTAATTGACTTTACTGTAGAACCTTTGCGCACTAATATATTCCAGTGATTTATGTCGATGACATTCATCATGAATTCTTCATTACTCGTTGCGAGTAGCTGTATGTTATGTTCTTTACAGATGTCGAAGAGCAGTTTCCCTACTTTAGTGGCTCTGGTATAGTCCAGTCCCTCTCCAAGGTCATCTATTGCTATGAGGGCGGGTTGTTTAGTGCCTATCATCTGCTCGATGAGGATAAAGAGCATGATTGTTCGGTACATACCGTTGGATAAGTTTGAACCAAACAATATAGGCTTGACATCTTTTTCTTCGAAAAGGACGAGCTTTATTTCATCAAACTTAGATCCGCCAGAACCTTGTACGGGTGTATGGTACATATTGCCGAATGTGTCAATCTGTTTTAAAGGAAATCCTACCTTATTGGCCATTTCTACAACGTGAAGTTTCATCTCGGATGTCAACGAGCAGACGACTTCATATAATCTGCGTTGACTTAGTAGATTATCCTGAATGAAACTTTGAATAATCGCGTTTTCGGCCCACTTTATTACTTTTTCAATGACAGGATACTTTGTCGTATCTCTTCTTACTTGCATCAACAGCATCTCGGCCGGTGGATTGACTAATTCCCCGTCTATTCTTGCTTTCTTATCAGTGCGTTTAATTATGTCGTCGCCATTGAAGGACAAGACTTCTTTGGTAATTATGTTATCTGAAACCTTTAGGCAGAATGAGATCTTATTATCATCGTCTTGAAATATCAGCTCGGTTTCAAAACTGTCGTCAATGTTAATTTCCTTGTATTGTGATATTAGAGCCTTGACTTGCAGAAGGGCTTGAAGTGACTTGCTTTTCCCTGAAGAATTCTTGCCGACAATGAGATTCTCTCTGTCAAGAATTAGCCTGTCCAGTTTCCAGTCGGGGGTAGTGTATTTAAAAGACTTTAATATCATTGTTAAAATATTTAGGTGCAAACATACTAAAAAATATTGTAATATGCTGTAGTAGTTAACATAAAAAAACAATGTTTGATTGACTGTAATATAGTCTGCAGGTTCAACTGGCAAGTGCAAAATTAGCGATTTGTTTGAAGAATTCGGTC
>CANDNO010000104.1 GCA_947386115.1 uncultured Muribaculaceae bacterium | reverse complement strand
TGGAAGATGTTGAAGGTCATGCCCCAGATGTTGTCCTTGATCTTGAACATGCGGCCGTCGAAGTTGGGGCCTTTGGAGCCGGTGGGATAGTTGTCCTGGTCGACCCAGCAGTCGAAGGCAATGCCGCGGCCGATGGAAGCACGGCCGGTTTTGGCAACCTCTTCGGTGAGCACTTTGCCGTTGGCGTCGGTAACGCCGGTGATGTCGATGGCGAAAACAAATGTTTCGTCGATTTCGAAATCATTGGCATCGGCCCAGCGGTCGTTTACCATATCGTATTTAAAGATGATGTTGCCGTCGGAATCCTTGGGATTTGCCAACTGACTCTGCGCCGATGCTGCCAATGTGGTTGCAGCCGCAAGAATGAGTAAAGTTTTTCTCATGTTTGTTATAAAATTTAAGATTGTATTAATATGCCTAATCGGGAAAGTGGCCTTTTCCCGAGACGGCGAAGCGAAATTAGCTGAAAAAGCGCCCTTGTAAATACTTTTTAGCGCAAATCAACGTTATTTTGGCGAAAATATATTCTATTCAATTGAACATCAGCGTTGACAAGACTTTGAAAAAATTGAAAATCAAAGGGTGGTTAATTGGCCGGTCCGGTTTGACGGGCTTGCCCGCGCTGCCTACAGACCTTTGATTTGGAGATATGCCCCAAAGCCTTATACCGCTGAAAAACAGCGCTTCATGAATTATCGCCTTATTGATTTATTTTGATATGCACTAAATTGTATGGCTTGAGTTGCCGGCAGGTATAAATTTGCACAAAAATCCCAAAAGAATTACATTTATCCAATCAGCATGAAACAGATCAATTATCCTATCACCATGAAAAGGATCCTGCCGATAGCAGTCCTGGCTGTTGCGGCAGCATTGCCGGCTGCGGCGCAACACGATACGTCGTACGCGGCCGAGGATGCCCGGCAGCGCGGCTACTACGACCGGCCTTACCTGCGCTACGAGGCCGAGGAAGGTGCCTGCGACGGTCAGCTCAAATTTTTAAACAAGCCCGGACGCTACCGCTGCTCGCTGATCCAGACTGAGGCTTCCAATAGCCGTGCGGCGAGCCTGGTCAAAACCGGCGATTATGTTGAGTGGACGGCCGATGCCGACGCCAACGCCATGACCCTGCGTTTTTCGTTGCCTGACGGCAACGAGGGGAAGGGTCTGAAAGCCACTCTTGCGCTTTACGTGGACGACACCAAGATGTGCGACATCAATCTGGAATCCTACTGGGCATGGCAGTGGATGTACAGCGGATGGATCTACCCCGACAACACGCCCGCGACAGACGGCAAGTTCGCGCGTATGTATTTCGATGAAGTCAATGTCCTGCTTCCAGGCGTGATTCACCGCGACAGCCATTTCCGCCTGGTGCGCGAGGCAAATATCGACTTCGATATAACAATAGACTTCGTCGAACTCGAAATGGCGCCCGAACCCGTCAGGTTCGAGGATATCGCCGATGCCAACAAGGTAAAATTCACCGGCCGCGCTTCCGATATCAACCGCTTCGTGCAGCGCAACGGCGGCAAGACCATATACTTCGAGCCGGGTGTGTACGATATTCCCGACCGTATGTACATACCCCATGACGGCACCAAGATAGTGGGCGCGGGCATGTGGTACACCACATTCAACTTCACTCAGAGCTCCGATACACCCGCATACTGGAAGCGCGGCATATACAGCAACGCCAGCAATCTGGTGGTGGAGGGTATATCGCTCACGACAGTCAATAACAAGCGATACTACCAGAACAACGACTCGCAGCAGGTGGGCAAGGGCTTCATGGGTTCGTTCGGGCGAAACAGTGTGATACGCGGCTGCCGGGTGGATCACTTTGAATGTGGCGGCTGGATTGCCGACTACGACGGCGTCACCCCCGACGGCCTGCAGGTGAGCTATTGCCGCTTCCGCAACAACTATGCCGACGGCTTCAACCTCTCGTCCGGCTCCACAAACTGCGCCGTTACCCACTGCTCGTTCCGCAACAATGGCGATGACGACCAGGCAACATGGTCGTCGAACATCAACGTTGCCTGCAACGGCAACATGTTTGCCTACAACACCGCCGAAAACAACTGGCGCGCTTCGTCGCTCGGCTTTTTCGGCGGCAACGGCCATAAAGCCCATCATATTGTAATTGCCGATGCCATGGACTGCGGCGCACGCGTGAACTGCGACTTCCCCGGCAGCGGTTTCGGCGACACCGAATGCTCGTTCACGGACATTACCCTTCTGCGTAGCGGCGGCGTGGACCGCAGCGCCGAGATCGGCGGCTTCTGGGGTGGCGCTTGCCCCGCAGTGCAGATCAAGGGACAGGGTGCCTACGGCCTCCGTAATATCCGCGTTGAAAACATCGACGTGATAGCGCCCAAATGGCAAGGCGTGGCTATCCAGGGCGGCTCTATCGAAGGCCTTGAGCTCCACAATATCTACGTTGACGGCGACGGCAACGACCAGCTCGGTATCTCCATCCTCCGCAACACAACCGGCTACGGCCATTACAGCAGCCTGGTGGCCGAAAACTGCAAGGGCGTAGTGAACTTCAGCCGCGTAGCCCCCAACTTCAACTTTGTGGAGGATGCCTCGTTCTCGGGCGTCGACCGCATTAAGATGGACGCAGCCAACACCACAATGTACCCCGGCAAAGGGGCCGTAGGTGTGGGCGGCCTTGCTCCCGGTACGGCCGTGACGGTATTCACTCTCACAGGCATGGTGGCCGGAAACGGCGCTGCCGACGAAAACGGCAACGCGGTGGTGGAAAATCTGGCACCGGGAATGTACATCCTGGCCGGAGCGGGTACAAGCCGGAAAATACTCATATACTGATAATGATCAAACGACTTCTGATAACGCTGATACTGCTGTCGGCATTGTGCCCGGCAGGCGCCGTCACACCCGAGGCTGCCGATTCGATGATCGGAGCGCTTAACCATGTGCTGGATCGCCGCGATACATATTTTATTTACCGCACCTACAGCATCGACAGCCTCGGGCTCGCCCTCAAACGCCTGGATACCTCCGACCACCGCCGACGCGCCGCCTTGCTCCATCAGATATATATGCAGTACAGCTCTTATCAGAGTGACTCCGCAAGAGCCTTTGCCGACCGCGAACTCGAAGCCGCCATCCTTACAGGCGACAAGGAACTGGTGACCATTGCCCAGAGCGACCGCCTTTTCAGCTTTATCAGCGGTGGTCTGTTCTCCGACGGCATAGACGTCGTGCGACAGACATCGCTCGAGGGCGTGTCGCCTGCTACCCGCGCCTTGTTCTACTTCCGCTGCATAAGGTTGTATTCCGACATGAGCAACTATGCCGACGGCACCTTCAGAGACCGTAACGCCTCGCTTTCGCGAGCGTACAGCGACTCGGTCATGACCTTGCTGCCACGCCAGTCCTACATGGCTACCTATGCCAGCATATTCATGACCATGTCCACTATGACTCTCGACCAGAAAATCAGCACTTTTCATGACCTCCTCAACCGCAACGACGTCGATAAGGGCGAGAAGGCAATGATAAGCTCCGTGCTGGGCGACCTGTACATCGAGGCAAACGACTCTCTGTCGGCAATCTACTACAAGGCCAATTCGGCTAAGCTCGATGTAGAGTCGGCAAAACGCGAAACTACGGCAAAAGCCTCTCTTGCGCGGTATATGAGCGAAAGAGGAAATATCGAGCTTGCCCGCCGCTACATCCAGCTGGCGCTCGAAGACGCACAGTTCTTCAACTCCAAGCACCGACAGTCGGAAATAAACGCCCTCTACACCGTCATAGCCTCCAAGCGCTGCGACTCGCTGAACTCGAGCAAACGCAACCTCGAGTATCTGGTAGCCGGCCTCACGGTGCTGGTCATTCTGCTCATTTTCCTGCTGGCGGTAATTGTCAAGCTCAACAAGAGCCTCAAGGCATCGCAGGCTCTGGTACGCGACCGCAACACCGTGATTCAAGACACCAACAGCCAGCTGACCGAAGCAAACCGTCAGCTGCAGGAAAGCATGCGAATTAAGGAAGAGTACATAGGATATGGCTTTAAGCTCAACTCACAGTATATCCGTAAGATAGAGGAACTATACAAATTTGTGGACCGTAAGCTTGCCGCCCGTCAGTACGACGATCTGCGCGCTCAACTTCGCAAAAGCGACCTACGTAAGGAAAAAGAGTATATCCAGGCTCAGTTCGACCGGATTTTTAAACGTTTCTTCCCCACCTTTATCTCCGAGTACCGTGCTTTGTTTCCTCCCGACGACCCCGGTATGGCCGATGTGACCGATGGAACTTTCTCATCCGAAATGAAGATATTCGCACTTGTGCGACTCGGCATTCACGACAGCAACGATATCGCCACTTTTTTGAACTATACCCCGAGTACAGTCAATACCTACAAATCCAGGGCTAAGAAACGAAGCATCGTTTCAAGCGAGGACTTTGAACGGCTTATCATGGAAATTAAATCGGTGGTCGACTGAACAAAAGCCGCAAGTGGCCATGCGGCGATAACCCATTCAGCGCCCACCCGTCTTCGGAAAGATACAACTAATTATATATCACAACTATGCGTATTAAAATCTTAACAATACTAACAGCGCTCACAGCGCTTGCGGCAATGCTGGCGTTCAATCCGCTGCAGAGCTGCGTAAAGGCCTCGGCGGCCGGTACGGCTGTGTCGCCAAACGGCCGGAATGTCGTCACCGTCGGCGTCGACGCCGGGCGTCCGTACTATTTGGTGAAAGTCGATGGCCGCACCGTGGTCGACTCCTCGTTTGTCAGCCTTGAGTTCCTCGACGGCACGCTCGGCGCCAACAGCGAGCTCCTCGGTAGCGAAATATCGTCGTTCGACCAGACCTGGGAGCAGCCCTGGGGCGAAGAGACCGCCGTAAGGAACAACTACAATGCCTTGATCCTCCATTTCCGTGAGGCAGACTCGCTCAGCCGTATTTTCGACATCGAATTCCGCGTCTTCGACGACGGCGTGGGCTTCCGCTACCTTATCCCCGCCCAGAACGGCGTGGATTCCCTTGTGCTCATGGACGAGAATACTCGCTTCAACCTCGCCGAGGAGGCCGTGGCATGGTCAATACCTTACGACACCGAGTATTACGAGGGTATTTATAAGGCATCGCCCGTGTCGGTGCTCGACACCGTGTGCACCCCTCTGACAATGAAGGTCACCGACAGCCTCTACCTGAGCATCCACGAAGCGGCTCTCACCGACTATGCATCGCTCAATCTCACACCAGAGAACGGTACCTGCCTGCGTTCCTATCTCACTCCGTGGTCCACGGGTGAAAAAGTATTTGCCCAAGGCTCGCTGAAATCGCCCTGGCGTACTATAATGATAGGCAACTCGGCCGCCGATCTGCTGCTCTCGCGTATGATGCTCAACCTCAACGAACCGTGTGTCATTGAAGATACTTCGTGGATAGAACCGGGACGGTACATCGGCATATGGTGGGGGATGCACCGCCGCGAAAATACCTGGGACATCGGCGACAGGCACGGTGCCACTACCGAAAATACCAAACGATACATAGACTTTGCCGCTGCTAACGGCTACTCAGGTGTACTGGTGGAAGGTTGGAACAAAGGTTGGGAACACGACTGGAGCGCCGACGGCACATGCTTCGACTTCCTGCAGGCATATCCCGACTTCGACCTCGAGGAAGTGTGCCGCTATGCCGCCGAAAAAGGTGTGCGCCTTATCGGCCACAACGAGACCGGCGGAGCCGCCGCACACTACGAGACCCAGCTCGACAGCGCATTCGCCCTCTACAACAGACTGGGCATCAATGCCGTCAAGACAGGCTACGTCAACCGCCTGATGGACGGCAAGGAACTCCACGGCTCCCAATATGCCGTGCGCCATTACCGCAAGGTTATCGAAACCGCCGCACGCAATCACATAATGATTGACAACCACGAACCGGTCATGCCCACCGGCCTGCAGAGAACATATCCCAACCTGATGACCCAGGAAGGCGTGCGCGGACAGGAATACAACGCATGGTGCCCCGAAGGAGGCAACCCCACCGAGCATACCGTTATCCTGCCATTCACACGCGGACTGGCCGGCCCGATGGATTATACTCCCGGCGTGCTCAAATACAACTACGAGGTAGTGCCCGGCACCCGCCCCATGCACACCACCGCCAAGGAACTCGCATTGAGCGTGGTGTTATACAGCCCTTTGCAGATGAGCGCGGACATTATTGAAAACTACGTCGACCAGCCCGGCATGGAATTTATCACGACGTGCCCCACCTCCTGGAGCAAAACGGTGGTGCCACAGGCCAAGATAGGCGAATACCTCGCCATAGCCCGTCGCGACCGCAACTCCGACAGCTGGTACATCGGCGCCATAACCGGAACAAATGTCTGCAACATGGACGTCCCTCTTGATTTCCTTGATGAAGGAGCAACCTATACCGCGCGGATATTCTGCGATGGCGAAAACGCCGACTACCGCACCAATCCCTACGACATGGATATTCATGAAATGGATGTCGACTCTCGCACGGTGTTGCCACTGAACCTCGCTCCCGGCGGTGGTGCTGCTGTCATAATTGCAAAGAAACGATAAAATAAATACCCGTCAACACAAGGTCCTGTCGACATCCGTTCGGCAGGACCTTTTTTCAAAGGTGAGTTTTTTTCTTTCTGAAAGGCTTGGAGAAGTCGGCAAATATCTTACTTTTGAGCGCACCAAAAACGGAATGTGCCGATGAAACACCTTGCATTGCCTGATGCAGCCCTTTGGCGTCGCCTACCTTTCTACCTCGCAGCGGAGGAGTGGGCGGCACGGACTCTTCCGCCCGACGATTATTTCTTCGCGTGGAGGGTAAATCCGACTGTGATATGCGGGAGAAATCAGGATATGGACGCCGAGGTGAATATGGAATACTGCCGCGCACACGGCATAGATGTGGTGCGCCGTCGCAGCGGAGGCGGCTGTGTGTATGCCGACCGTGACAACTGGATGTTTTCGTACATAACCCCATCCGACGATATCAGCACGACTTTCTCGCGTTATACAATTTTGGTATCCGATATATTGCGCGGACTCGGTTTCGATGCCCGTCCCACCGGGCGCAACGATATTGTGATTGACGGCCGCAAGGTGTCGGGCAATGCGTTTTACCATATTCCGGGGCGTTCGATAGTGCATGGAACCATGCTGTTCGATGTCGACGCGGCCACAATGAGTCGTGCAATCACGCCGTCGCGCGCCAAACTTGAGTCCAAGCGCGTGCAGTCGGTGCCCGCCCGTATTACCTGCCTGCGGGCCGAGGGTATCGACATGGACGTCGACGCTTTTGGCAGATATGCCATCGGCCGTATATGCGGCGACAATACGTACCAGGGCAGTGAGGCTGAATTGCATGCCATCGAGGCTGTGGAGCAGACTTATTACCTCCCCGAATTTCTATCGGGGCGACGTGCGCCGGAACATGAGGGGGCCGACGTCGGGGTCATCCGTAGGCAGGGCCGCATAGACGGTGTCGGTGAGCTTGATGTGCATATCCGTGTCGACCGAGACAATATAATCCGTTCCGTTAATATTTCCGGCGATTTTTTCGTCTTATCAGAACTTGACGATGCCTTCTGAGAACAAAAACAACTTTTAAGTTGTATGTATAATAAAAACTCCTTATCTTTGCAAAAAATATAAGACATGGAATTTGACCAGATTACAGACAATGGCAATTTGTGGGCAGTAAGATACGACAACTGCCTTGATAATGTTCTCGACACCATTCTTGACCAATGGAATGATGTTACATGGCTACGCTCCTTTTTTAAGCAGAATATCGGAGACTTGGCCTCCTATTTCAAAATAACAGACGTAAATCAAGCGATATACGATACCATTGAAGACAGTGAAAGATTACAGTGTCTTATAATGGATATTTCCCCGGATGCCAATCTCGATGAGATCTTCAGACCTTTGGAAAATAGCCGGACATCTGAAATGTTGCTTGGGAAGGAGAAGACCCGTCTACGTAACACGCTCCGTCATGTCTCATGGTTACGAATATATGCAATCAAGTTGGAGCCTGGTATCTATGTAGTAACCGGCGGTGCAATCAAACTTACACGCACCATGCAGGAACGAGAACATACACTGGTTGAATTGGCCCGTATGGAGAAAGTAAGGAGATTTTTAATAGAGAACGAGATATCGGATAAGGATTCGTTCGATGACTATCTTCGTGAACTGAATTAAAAAAGGAGGTTGATATGAAGACAAGAGAAGAAACGATAAAGAAGCTGAACGAGCATCGAAGCACGACTCCCTCAAAGTGGCGGGAGAATGCAGAATGGCGCATGGCCAATAAGACATGGTTGAGATACTCGCAGAGAATCGCCATGATGATGCTTGATAAAATGGAGGAACTCGGACTGACGCAAAAGGCACTTGCCGAACGAATGGGTTGCTCCCAGCAGTACATCTCGCGTGTTTTGAAGGGTACGGAGAATCTGTCAATCGAGACAATCTCAAAGATTGAAAATGCTCTTCATCTGGAGATTCTTGAACCGGCTTTTGCACCTCGCTGAACATTTTAACACTCTGATAAGGAGGGTTAAAGCGAACATTCGGACTTGAAAGTCATAGAAAAAAGTATTAACTTTGCAATAACCTTAGAACCCTTCGGGTCATGCAGCAAGCGGCTGTGTGAGGATAAAGAAATTTAGGTTGCAAATTCGCTACACACGAATGTTAACCAATTGCAACTTGTTGATATAAGTGCATTTGGAGCGCAAGGAACAAGTCCCTCCAGCTCCACTTGACGGGTCGGACAGATTGCTGCAATCGAGTTGCAGCGAGCTAAAGGTTCCGGCCAACAAAAGTCTAAACAAGACTAAACCGCAGAATATCAATGTATTCTGCGGTTTTTTAGTGCCTAAAAATGACGACTCAGGACCGTCATCGGACAGAAAAAAGACCGAACAAGACACCCATTGGTGGCAAATCTGCTACACAAAAATCGAGAGATACCAAATGTAGCAGTTGTGTAGCAGTAAGTTGCGACAACTCCTTTCCGACTACAGGGTATTTCCCTCTGAGTGGGACGAATCCCGCTCAATGGTCATTACCACCTAGAAGAGTGAACGAAAATCGTTCATCCTCTCAATCCGTGAGCGCATCCGCTGGGATGTTGAACGGTTAACCAAGATTGACCGCAAACTGAATGACAACGGTCTGAGTTATACCGCTGACGATGTAATTGACGAGTTCAACTGTTATGCTCATGAATACTCTCTGTTCAACTTTATGGAGAGCATCATTGCCAAGCT
>CANDNO010000103.1 GCA_947386115.1 uncultured Muribaculaceae bacterium | reverse complement strand
ACTCCTCGGCAATCTGAATGATACCCTTTGAACTCGGGATAATCCCAGGATTCTCCGGTTACGGTATTATTGTACGACTTGGCGTGAACGCCATAATCCACACCCTCGCGACGGTTTTTCCACACGCGGTATGGACCGTTGCCTACCCACTGCATCGACAGTATCTTATCTTCGGGATAATCAAACCCCACACCTATATAATCCACCTCGCCGTTTACCGAAAAACTGTAATCGACACGTGGCGGCATATCGGGTGAAAACACCCATTGCATCCACTGCGAGTCGTCAAACACCGGCTTCACTATATAGCTGTCGCCATCGCGGTAATGCAGCAACTCCACACAGCGGTTGGAGCCCGTCGCGACCGATGGATAACCGCTGAGCGACAGCGCGCCTCCGGCACGCGCTACCCGCGCGAGACGACCTGTCGACTTATCGAAAACGAAACAGCCACAGGCTTGCGCGACATAAAGGCATAGACTGTCTTCAGATACATCGACCGCACTTTGGCACCACATAGCGCGCAGGTCGTCCTGCAACACGTCATCGGTCAACGGCCGCGTATAACGGTACACTTGCCTACCCGTCGGGTCAGTCACATCGATTTGAAGCATGTCGCCCGACAAGGTTCCTGCCGGAAGCTTCAAATCAACCACTCGCCGTTCGCCGGGCTTTATCGACGGGGTAGAGAAAGTCGTGTCGTATATTCTTTCCTGTTTAAAACCTCCCGAAGAGTCCATTGATATATCATAGACCGAGCATTTAAACTCGCAGGACTCAAGATCGGTAAAAGTAAAATTATTCTCGACTTTCACCGAAAAGCGACTGTCACCCGTCGCCGTATATCCACCGATGCGCACCGGCGACCAGATATCCCTTACGGCATAGAAACTACCTTCTTTCTCGCGGTGAGGCCCGAGAATGCCATCGGGCGCGAGGTCATACCTGCAATCAATGCTGTCGTTCATGTCCATTCTCACCAGCCCTTCATCGATAAGGGCCCACAGGAAACCGCCTCCGGGGGCTTGATGCTTCATCATAGCCTCCCAGAAATCGGCAAGCGACGATGCCGACCCTCCGTCAAACACACCGTGCATAAACTCGGTAGGGAAAAATATATCCCTGTCATATATTGCCGAATTCACTACATAGTTATAATCGGGATAATGCTTGGTGTCGGTTCCGTTGAAACGCTCCCACGGGTGTATCACAAACCGCCGTTGCAAATCATACATGTCGTAATCGGCATCGACCTCCCGGTTCCAGCCACCCTCATTACCATTTGCCCACATCACTACCGACGGGTGATTGCGGTCACGTTCTACAAGCGACTTTACCAGCCGGCGAGCCGTTGGCGTATCATATTTCTTTTGCCATCCACACAGCTCGTCGATCACAAGTAAACCTATGGAATCACATATCTCGAGGAAATCAACGTCGGGGGGATAATGAGACATTCTCACCGCGTTCATATTCATCTCCTTTATGAGCTCGGCATCCATAAGCGACACCTCGCGTGAAAGCGTACGACCGCTCTCGGATCTGAAGCAATGACGGTTGACACCTTTGAATATCACGCGCTTTCCATTGAGATAGAGGCCGTCGCCGGGACGTACCTCGAATGTACGGAACCCGATTTTCTCGGTTATCCTGTGAGATAAACGTCCTCCAACCTTTAATTCGGCTACAAGCCTATAAAGCACAGGGGTCTCATGGCTCCATGGCGCTACCTGCTCGACAACAAAACGTGTGGTGTCTCCCGGTGAGGCATCCCTCACCACCGACAGTACCTCACCGCCAAGAGTCTCTACCCTGTAGTCGATCACGCTGTTAGCCGATGTCGAGACAAACGGTCTGACCGACAGCGTCCCGTCGGCCCGGGCATCGACAGCAAGCGACTCTATATGGTTTTCGGGCTTTATCTCAAGATATACCGGCCTGTAAATGCCTCCGAAAAGCCAGAAGTCGGTCTGTCGCTCGGCCTGATATACCGATGTATTTGAGGGGGTCTTCCTTACCGTAACTTCAAGTGTGTTTTCATTACCATAGTTAAGCATGTCGGTAACATCATAACTGAATCTATAGAATCCCCCCTCATTTACATCTCCGGCACTGCAGCCGTTAATCGAAACTGAGGTATCGGTCATACTACCCTCGAAAACTATTCTTACATTGCAGCCCCGCCAAGACTTGG
Source organism: uncultured Muribaculaceae bacterium (assembly GCA_947386115.1). Taxonomy (GTDB): domain Bacteria; phylum Bacteroidota; class Bacteroidia; order Bacteroidales; family Muribaculaceae; genus JAAVFS01. Next base: position 7,308 of record CANDNO010000103.1, on the reverse strand, counting down.
CCGCATGGAACGTGTAGCGGTAGAAACCTGTCTCTTTGTTTTCGGCAGGTTCCTCCCAGCCATAGAAATATCGTCCGAATCCCTGAGTCTCCCAGCAAGAGGGGACACTGATACGGGTCCATTTATTGCTGTTGCGGCCCGACGAGCACATGAACTCCCACTCGACACCATCAGAGAAATCTTTCCCCGACAGATAATGTCGATATGTCTGCGTCATGGCACCGCGCACCGACAAGGGAACCGACACACATAACAACAGTATGGCTATCAAAACTGTAACCGGCCTCGCACTCATAAAGGATTACATTTGTTAAGCGACATGTTTATTTCCGGTCCTTATCAATAAACTCAAACCAGTCGAAATCGGCCGGATTGGTATTGTCGGCACCGTTGCCCGAAGCATACATGGCTACATAAACGCCTGTAAAACCTGAAATCACCTCATTTGCAAGATTCTTAGTTTCGGCCTTGCCGACCGGTTTCTTTGACGAACCGTCACCATTGCTCACATAGAATTCATATTCATCGGGCGTCGAGGCAATCGACAATATGACATCTCCGGTTTGGGGCAATTCGGCATACACCACCTCGGCATCGGCGCCCTTAAGATACTTCCGCAACATGGCCACACGCTCACCCTCGCGCATCGTCACGAGAAGGTCATAATGGTTCTCGTCATTGCCGCGAATCATGATTCCGGCCTCTTCATTCTCGGCGACAGGAATGAAATCAAGCTTTGCCGAAGCTTCCATGTTCAGCGCAGTCTGGCGTCGTCCCACGAAGGCGGGCGAGTCGTTCTGCTTGAGTGACAATGCCGAGCCGTTGAGTCTGAGATAACCCGGGCGCTCGCTCAGCGACCAGTCCTTATCGTAAGGATTGCGCAGGAAGTTCCAGTTGAGATTTAGTTTCTCGCTGTCAAAATCATCGCGGGCAGGATCCTGGGGCCAAGGATGCAACGGTAGGTCGGGACGCTCATACTCACACGCCACGACGCCATCTTCGCCCACTCTTGGCCAGCCATCCTCAGTCCACGTCACAGGCGCAAGGAATGTCTCGCGGCCTATGTGCTGATATTTACCATCCCGGGGCCTGATACCGAGACACACCGCCCACCAGCTACCATCCTGAAGCTGAACAAGATCGGCATGACCTATCGCCTGGAAAGGATGATCGGGCACATTCATATTGGACAGCACGGGATTGACAGGGCTCGGCACGTAAGGCCCGTAAGGCGACTTGCTGCGCTGTATCACCTCGCGATGCTCATAACCCGTACCACCCTCGGCCGACATTATATAATAGTAATCGTTTATCTTATAAAAATGGGGCCCCTCGGGTGATGCTCCTCCCAGGCCCGATGCCACCTTGCGTCGCGGCTCTATCTCTTTTCCGGTAGTCACATCGATAGTGCCGAGAAGGAATCCGCCGGCGTTATCGGGACTTAGATAATAAGCTTTGCCATCATAAAAATCAAGCGACGGATCGACCCACCACTGGTCGAGCCACACCGGCTCGGACCATGGACCTGCGGGATCCTTGGCGCTCACAATCGATATTCCATGACTACCCTCGCCACCATAGTTGGTGCCGATGATATAAAACGTACCGTCATTGTATCGCAGAGTGGGCGCATACTGGCCTCCCGACGTTCCGGCTCCTTTCAAAGGATTATTCTCGGGAGTGGACAGTGCGTGACCTATCAGACGCCAGTTGACGAGATCGCAGCTGTGATAGATAGGCAGCCCAGGGAAATACTCAAATGTCGATGTCACTAAATAGAAATCATCACCTACCCTGCATATACTCGGATCGGGGTTCATTCCCGTCAATATGGGATTGGTATACGTCTCTCTCGAGGTAGAGCATGAACATGTCAACAAAAGCGCCGAAGCCATCAGGCCCAATAGTTTTTTCATGATAATGTGATTTTTGGTGAAATAACATGCAAATTTAAACACCCCCATCGAAAGCAGCCCCTTGGGTGGTAAACAGTAAGAATAATACCGCCCGCGATAAGACAACAAATGTTGCAAATAAACATATACTTTGATAACTATATCATGTAATTTATTAACTATCAATACACTATACACATCGCCAAAGACACCGTAAAAAACCATATACTTGATGTAAAAGGCGCTATAATTCAAAATTTAACATAACTTTGTAAAACAAAAAACCAACATAATCCAGCACCACAAGCCTAACCTACAACCTATCGACATGAGATATCTGCTTCTATCGATTCTCGCCATACTGCCATCGTTGATCACCGCAACCGACTCGGCTCTATCCGACATTCAATTCAGGCACCTCACAATACACGACGGTCTTTCGGATAACGAGATCAACGATATTACCCAGGATTCACAAGGGTTCATGTGGATATCTACATCCCACGGTCTCTGCAGGTATGACGGATACAGATTCAAAAATTTCCAGTGCGACCGCAACTCGCCCGAGTCATTGCCGTTCCACAATATCGCGGCTGTTAGTGAAGATGCCACAGGCATAATGTGGGTCGATTTCGGGTTTGAAAGATACATTACTTTAGACCCCGCCAAAGACAAGTTTGTCAAAGCCGAGGAGATGTTGTCGAATCGTGACGGCATAACCGAAATACCGGCCAAAATCTTTGTTGACTCTGAAAAAGATCTTTGGGTCGAAACTACCGACCGAGCGATTTACCATGTCGACTTCGGCAACAATCGAACCATCAAAGTAGAAAACGTACCTGCAACCAATTCATCCATATCATCATTCTGTAGCGACAACGACGGCGTAACCGCCATCTACCACGACGGACACATCATACACATCGGCGGCGAGACCAATACCGTCGACAGCCATGACAGCTACCTGCATAGTCTCAACGACTCCAACTTCTCGATATATGGAATACACTGTGACCACGACGGCGATTACTGGATAAACAGCAAGAACGGAGCCTGGCTATATAAAGCGTTCGAAAAACAATGGATAAAAATCACAGGCAATCCGGCCTCGCCATTTACGCTCACCGGCCGTTATGTAAGGTCGTTCACCTCCGACAGTCTGGGCCGTATCTGGGCCGCAATCGATAACAACGGTATATGTGTGATCGACAAGAAGACTTCGACTGTGAAACATATCCAAAATGATATATCGGACCAACTGAGCCTCAGCGACAACAGTGTCAACTGCGTGTATGTCGATGACATAGGCGGAGTATGGATAGGCACCTACAAACACGGGGTATCGTATTATAACGAGAACATGTTCAGGTGTAAGACCGACAATTTCCGGGAATTTCACTCGGTCAGGAACTTCACCCCCGACGTCAGCACCGTGGCCGAAGACAACAACGGCAACCTATGGTTCGGAATCAACGGATTTCTTATAAAGACCAACCGTGAGACCAAGACAAAGGAGCTTATCAAGCTTCCCGTAAGGAACGAGCAGAATGAACCGGTCACCGTCATAGTAAGCATGCTCATCGACCGTAACGACCGCATCTGGCTCGCGACTTATAACAGCGGACTGATGTCTTTTGACGGCAAGACATTCAGGCATCACGTGCTCGACCCGGAGAATCCAAATTCCATCGTCAACAGGACTATATGGTCGATTGCCGAGGACGCTACCGGCCAGTTATGGGTAGGAACATGGGGAGCCGGACTATACCGTATAGACCCCGATACGCAACGTGCCAAACACATCAAAGACAGCCAGAACCGCTGCAATGACGATGAAATAGTGACAATCACGGCATCTGATGACAAAAATATCTATATGGGCTCAACCTATGGCCTAAATGTCTATAACCCTCAGACCGACAAATTTGAGAAGCTGCTTGGCAACAGAAAAAGAGACCAACTGTTTTCAAGCTCAATCATGGTGCAAGTATATGAGGACAGCCGCGACATGCTGTGGGTGTGCACGCGCGACGGTCTCAACATCTACGACCGCCGCAACGATGAAGTCATCGTCCCTGTCGAAGACCTCAACCACACTATCATACAAGGTATTGCCGAGGACAACGATAAAAACATGTGGGTGTCGACACCCAACGGCCTGTATCACATCGTGGTAAACACCGACCCCCAGACAAAAAAATACACCTTTTCACATCACATATACGATAGCGTCAACCCCACCCAACGCTTCGGGTTCAATCCTCGTGGTATAATAAAACACTCATCTGGAACCATTGTAAACTGCGGCATCAATGGTATAAGCCTCATCGACCCGTCAAACCTTAAATTCGACACCAACACACCCAATATATACTTCACCGACATACAGTTATTCAATCGCGACGTGAAAATCGACAGCATCTATGACGGCGTCAAAGTGCTCGACAACACTCCGTCACACGCCGACGAGCTGAAGCTGCGCTATAGCCAGAATGTTTTCTCCGTTACATTCTCATCATTAAACTACGTATCGCCCGACAAGATCGAATACCTTTATAAACTTGAAGGGTTCGACTCGGAGTGGACCAAAACCAACTCCAACAAACTCACATACACCAACCTCGCCCCGGGCAACTACACGCTGAAAGTAAAAGCCATCAATGGCGACGGCTATGCAAGCAACCGCGCCGCCGAACTAAAAATAAAAATCATGCCGCCATTCTGGCAATCGTGGCCGGCCTACATTATATATGCCTTGTTATTCCTGGGCGTAATACTGATAATACGCATCTACCTGCGCCACAACGAGCGCCATAAGTATGAGCTCATAAGCGTACAGCAGGAGGCCCGCCAGAAACACGAACTGGACGACATGAAGCTGCGCTTCTTCACCAATATATCACACGACCTGCGCACACCGCTCACACTCATCCTCACTCCGCTCGAATATGTCATCGCTCACACCGACAAGGCCGAACTCAAAGACAAACTTGTCATTACCCGCAACAATGCACTGCGTCTTCTCGGAATGGTCAACCAGCTGCTCGATTTCCGTAAGAGCGACATGAACGGGCATAATCTCAATGCAACACGCGGCAATATCATAGATTCGATTCAAACCATCTGCAACAACTTTACCGAATACTCCGAGTATCGCAACATCAATCTTACTTTCTTCTCTCCCGTCAAGTCATTATACATGATGTTTGACAACGACAAGATAGGCAAGATTATGATGAATCTGTTATCCAACGCGTTTAAATTCACACCCGAAGGCGGACGAGTGGATGTCTCGATCGACATTGTTCCATCAACCGCCGATACTCCCGAGATGCTCGAGATAAGGGTCGCCGACAACGGCTGTGGCATAAGCGACGAGCACAAGAATCTCATTTTTGACCGTTTCTATCAGGTGCCCCACTCACAGAGTAACGTCTCCACCGGAAGCGGCGTAGGACTCAATCTCGTGCATGAGTTCGTAACGCTACACAACGGCACCATAACCGTTTGCGACAACATAGGCAAAGGATCGGTATTCATCGTGTCGATTCCGGTTATAAGGCCCGAAGAATCGGCCGAAGAAAGCATTACTCCCACCGACGACGCTGTCGAAACTCCCGACAACAACCTGCCCGAACCCGACGAGGCTGCCGAGTCGTGGCCACAACCCAAGGATGACGACAAGCGCCCCGTAATTCTCGTAGTCGATGACAACGACGACTTCCGAAAATTCATGAAAGACTGCCTCAAGGACGAGTACAAGGTGTTTGAAGCAGCCGACGGCGAGAAAGCATGGAGCATTATCCCCGACCTGCAACCCGACATCATAATATCGGATGTAATGATGCCCGTGATGGATGGCAACGAACTGTGCCGTCGCGTGAAAAACGACATCCGCACTTCACATATCCTCATCATCCTGCTCACCGCCCGCGCCGCCAAAGAGCACGAGCTCGCAGGACTGGAGAACGGAGCCGACGACTATATCATCAAGCCGTTCAATCTCAATATCCTCACACAGCGCATCAAAAACCTGTTGCACCATCGCCGCAACACGGTCGACATTTCACCGAGCCGCATCAACATCACGCCTCTCGACGAGAAACTCATGCAGAAAGCCATCAGATATGTCGAGGCCAATATCGACCGCAGCGACCTGTCGGTCGAGGAACTAAGCGGAGAACTTGGCATGAGCCGTGTACATCTATACAAAAAGATGGTTTCCATTTCGGGAAAAACGCCTATCGAGTTCATACGCATCATACGACTCAAACGTGCGGCGCAACTCCTGGCCGAGAGTCAGCTCAGCATTGCCGAAGTCACATATCAGACGGGATTCAACAATCTGAGCCTTTTCCGCAAGTATTTCAAAAACGAGTTTGGCGTCCTCCCCTCCGAGTACCAGTCAAAACACGGCAAAAAATACAATGAATCGATTTAAACCTACTGCAAGACATGAAAATAGGCTCCCGAAAATTAATCCGGGAGCCTATTTTTACACTAACCAATATTAACGTATTACCACTTTTGAAACCTTATGGCCTTGACGCTTTATGTAGATACCGGCCGAAGGATTGGTCGTTTTCACTCCGTGCAGGTTATAGAACTCAACGGGAGCATCATTGTCATCAACCGCAGTGACCTCGTCGATGCCGCTCGAAGGGTCCTGTGAGCGAACCAGCGACAGACCGGTTACCTTAATTCCCTGACCCACGATTCTAAGACCGTCATAACCGGTAAAATCTACATCCTTGAGTTTGGCAATGGCATCTTCACTTATTATATATGTGTACACACCATTCTCAGTGACCGACATTACCGAGCGCTCACCATCCATCTTATTACCATCAAATCCGGGCACATTGACACCACCATACTTTGTAGTGAACGAAAAACCACCCTCGCCGCCTTCGCCTGTTACTTCATAGTCCATGACGATACGCCATCCCGGCTCGGCCGATGTGATTACGCCGGCATTAATCTCTATTCCGGGCCACCATTCAAGGTCGACAGGACACTGGGCAAGCGACTCTGAGTCGCTTATAAGTAAATAGGCCTTGTCAATCGTAAGGCCCGTACCGCAGATTCTTACAAATCCGTCCCAGCCTGTGGCGTCATTGTTGTTGAGCAGATCAATGGTTTCCTGTGTTATCGTGTATCGGTACCGGCCGTTTTCGGTAACATCAAGATTTGCATTATTTTCACCCGAGTTTCCTTCAAAGCCGGGCAGTAGCGTGCCGCCGTAGGCTGTAGCAAGTTTAAAGCTATGGGTGTCGACCCCGTCATTAAGAGTGTAATCTATCACAAACTCCGTGCCTGGCTTTGCGGTTAAAAACGGTGCCTTGTCGATGCAGATGCCCTGACTTCGTCACAGCAAAAAGCTGAATTTTATAATTGTCTAATAAATAGATTT
>CANDNO010000102.1 GCA_947386115.1 uncultured Muribaculaceae bacterium | reverse complement strand
CTCGTCGAAAACTGGGTCACCCGCGATTTGGGTAACGCATGACGAAAACAGGAATTCGCTCTAAATGAGGTATGGAGTTTTAATCTTTTTCGTTAAAACCGGCTCCCGGGAGAGCGTTCAGCAGGCAGCGGAAAGGCGGAGTCGTTGGGTGAAATTTTAAATAGCTGTTTTATAGCGAGTTGTGACGTAAGAAATAAAATTAGAGATTTTTTTCAGTAATTAAGTGGCTAAAATCAAGAATGTTTTGTAACTTTGTGCGCTGAAAGTGTAGCAGTTTGAAATAAATTGCTTAACTTTGCATCGCAAATTTTGGAATTACTAATTATAAAACTTTAATCATTATGTCAGAAATTGCATCACGTGTTAAAGCTATCATCGTTGATAAGCTGGGTGTAGACGAGAACCAGGTAACTGAAACCGCAGCTTTCACCACCGATCTCGGTGCCGACAGCCTTGACACTGTAGAGCTCATCATGGAGTTTGAGAAGGAATTCAACATCACCATCCCCGACGACAAGGCCGAGGGTATCGCCACTGTAGGTGACGCCATCGCTTACATCGAGGCTGCACAGGCTTAAAATAGCCCCCCACCTTTGTCACTCTTGACCATCACGGGCTCTCAACAAAAAGCGCCCGCAAGTCGAGAGTGATAATGTTTTATAGATAATAATACTAAAATATATAAAGTAATGGAGTTAAAAAGAGTAGTAGTAACCGGTCTCGGTGCAGTGACCCCCCTGGGCAATGACGTTGAAACCACTTGGAGCAACGCTCTTGCCGGCGTGAGCGGTGCAGGGCCCATTACTCATTTTGACGCTTCCAAGTTCAAGACACAGTTTGCTTGTGAGGTCAAGGGCTTCGATGCCAATCAGTTCCTTGACCGCAAGAAAGTGCGCACTCTCGACCTGTATGCCCAGTATGCAATGTATGCTGCCAAGCAGGCCATCGAGAACTCGGGCCTGGAAAACGACGAGAAACTGAACCGTGACCGCGTAGGCGTAATTATCGCTGCCGGTATTGGCGGCCTTCACACTTTCGAGGAAGAGGCCGGCTACTATGCCAAGAACGCGGAGAACGGTCCTAAATACAACCCTTTCTTCATCCCCAAGATGATTGCCGACATTGCTTCGGGTCACGTTTCGATGGAGTATGGCTATCATGGTCCCAACTTCGGTACCGTATCGGCCTGCGCTTCGTCCAACAATGCTATCATTGACGCTTTCAACCTGCTCCGTCTGGGCAAAGCCGATGCCATCGTGACCGGTGGTGCCGAGGCTGCCATCTTCCCCGCAGGTGTAGGAGGCTTCAACTCGATGCACGCTCTGTCGACCCGCAACGACAGCCCCGAGACAGCATCGCGCCCCTTCAGCAAATCGCGCGACGGCTTCGTAATGGGCGAAGGCTCGGTAGTTCTTGTTCTTGAGGAACTCGAGCACGCCAAGGCTCGCGGCGCCAAAATCTACGCCGAGATTGCCGGCGGCGGTCTGTCGGCCGACGCATACCACCTCACAGCCACCCATCCCGAGGGCCTGGGCGCCATCCTCGCAATGCGCAACGCGCTCGAGGACGCCAACATGAAGCCCGAGGATATCGACTACATCAACGTTCACGGCACATCAACCCCCGTGGGCGACGTGTCGGAGATCAAGGCTATCATGGAAGTATTTGGCAAGCACGCCTACGATCTGAACATCAGCTCGACCAAGTCGATGACCGGCCACCTGCTCGGTGCCACCGGCGCTCTCGAGGCAATGTTCAGCGTCAAGTCGGTTCTCGAGGATGTTGTACCTCCCACAATCAACCACGAGGAGGGCGACGACGACGAGAACATCGATTACAACCTCAACTTCACCTTCAACAAGGCACAGAACCGTCCCGTACGCGCAGCCCTCAGCAACTCGTTCGGTTTCGGCGGTCACAACGCTACCGTGATCGTGAAGAAATACGAGGAATAATTGACAAGCAGATAACTAACTGAATATACCGGCGAGTCGTTCCCCCTACAAGTGGGCAACGACTCGTTTGTTTTGATAAATATAACTATGGCCGAAACAAAGAAAACAGCCCTGCTGGTACTGTCGGGCGGCATGGACTCGACAACCATGCTGTATGATTATCGCGACAAGATTGCCGCCGCCGTCAACTTCAGCTACGGGTCAAACCATAACGCCCGCGAGCGCGAGTGCGCACGACTGCACTGCGCCCGTCTCGGAGTGGAATTTATCGAGATCGACCTCGATTTCATGGGACGATATTTCGAAAGCTCATTGCTCCGGGGAGCCGACGCCATCCCCGACGGGCACTATGCCGACGAAAACATGCGCTCCACCGTAGTACCGTTCCGCAACGGCATCATGCTCTCAATCGCAGCCGGCCTTGCCGAGAGCCGCGGCCTCACCGAAGTCATGCTCGCCAACCACGGTGGCGATCACACCATATACCCCGACTGCCGCCCTGCCTTTATCGAAGCGATGAACGCCGCCATCGAAGCCGGAACCTTCGCCGACGTACACCTCGACGCTCCCTACACCGACCTCACCAAGGGCCAGATAGCAGCCCGAGGCGCCGCGCTCGGCCTCGACTACTCCACCACCTACTCCTGCTACAAAGGCGGCGAGAAACACTGCGGCAAGTGCGGCACCTGCATAGAGCGCCGCGAAGCCCTCGCCGCCGCCGGCCTCCCCGACCCCACCGAATACACCGCCTAACCCCTCCAGGCATTTCCAGCAGATAACAAAAGGGGCTGTATCAAGCGATACAGCCCCTTTCTTGCCGTGTGTAGTTCGGAGTATTATTCAAACATTGATTCGCCGGTGAGGTCGTTCACGGTGTTGATCATGGTGGCTGCTGAATCTACTGCATTTGTCGCGAATGCCTCGGCAAAGAGGTAGGGGCAAAGCACACCGAAAATTGCGAGCACTATGCCGATGATGGCTTTGATCATGGGCTGTTTCTTGATTAATGCGATGACGCCGAATATGATAGCGAGGATTGCGAGAATCCATACCAGCCATACGAGCATCAGAAACCAGCCGCTGAGTAAGGGCGCGATTCCGAGAACTGCGGCGATAATACCGCACCACATTGAAGCTTTAGCCATTCCCTGTTTGGGAGTTACATTTTGTTCTGCCATTTTAATAGTAATTAATGCTTCAGTTTACCAAAACAGAAAAATACAATATGTATGGGTGGGGTGGATCGGAGCGGTGGCTCCGTGTTTAAGGACCTTTAACTGGTGAGGGTAAACATTCAGCACATTATCATTTCCGTCGGCTGTCAAAATGATAATCGGTTGTATCAAATATCAGAAAGTGATGTTTTTAATACCTGTGATGTGAAATGTTTAGTTGTTGCAATAAAGTTGGTCCTTGATCGGGTGCGTCCGGTCTACGACGACTGACTGAACAATGAAATTACTATTGCTGAAAACTATCTTGCTGTCGAACGTTTTGTCAATCAGGCTATTCAATTATGCAGGACACGTTTGTGTCCTTCCCGTTACGACGATAGTGTTGTTGATGATGCAATAGAACTGCATAATTTTATACTACAAAGTTATAAAAATACTACCACATATTGTTGTTAATTAGTGTTAAGTGCAATTAGCCGGTCGGCTATATTGTGATAAATGAATGGGTTATGAAGGTTTGTAAATAGATTATTAAGTAGTTTTGCCTGTGTATGCGAATATATTAATGACTATGTATATGAATATGAGAAAGATTTGTTTTATAGCGTTTTTTCTTGTAGCCTCTCTTGGTATGTGTGCCGAGGGAAGGTCGCTTGTTCATGATTCCAATGATACGTGTGGTTTCGGCACGGAACAGAACCGTGTGACGTTTGATTACATGGCCGGTGACGAGGGGCAGCGCGTGTGTGTGCGGTTGCCTCGTGGCGCGCGTGAGGTTAAGGCGGTGCTTTATTGTCACCAGAATATGACTGAGGAGGTGTTGTTCAGGAGCGACCGGTTTACCCGGCAGATGGATTCGCTCGGGGTGGCGATGGCTTTCGTTCAGAGCGGGTCGCAGAACTGGGATGTGGCCGATGGTTGTCAGGAGCGTTTTGAGCGTATCATGGCCGATGTGTCGAGTGGTACGGAGCATCCTGAGATTGAGACGGCTCCGATAATCCCGTTCGGGCACTCGGCACAGGCTACTTTCCCATGGAACTTTGCGGCGTGGAATCCCGACCGTACACTCTGCATCATTTCATTTCACGGCGATGCTCCGCGCACGAATCTGTGTGGCTATGGACGTGCCAACATCGAGTGGGGGCGTACGCGCAACATTGATCGTATCCCGGGACTGATGATCGAGGGTGAGTATGAGTGGTGGGATGCCCGCGTGCGTCCGGCGCTGGCGTTCAAGATGATGTATCCCGACAGCCGCATATCTTTCTTGTGTGATGCCGGCAAGGGTCACTTTGATCTGTGTGAGGAAACGCAGGAATACATTGTGCGGTTTATAGCCAAGTCGCTTGAGAATCCGCGACCCGAGGGTGGCGTTTATTACTCGCGCTGGAATGAAGATGGTTCGGAAAGCACCAATCCGCATGAAATGTTCTGGTATCATGACGATGAGATGGTCAATCTCACCAAGGCCCGTTATGAGGCGTCGCGAGGTAAGAAAAAGCAGTATGTGTCGGCTCGTCTCGACGGTGTCACGATTCCGTACGATACCACCAAGCATATCAAGATGAACGCGCGCGTGAAGGCTGATGAATTCAAGATCGAACCGATATTTGTAAACGAAAAGCGCGACGCGCCGAGTAGCGAGCATGCACGGGTCAAGCCGCGTGTAGTGCTGATCTCGGGCCCCGCAATACAGACGGGTGAATACACGTTCCGTCTCGATCCCGACTATTTCGGCGCCGACCCCCGCAGGCTCTGGAGTGGAATAACGGTGTGCATCGAGGCCGACGGTGACGAAGAATACAAATCGGCCGTCCAGGAACTCAACATCATGGTCGACAAATAGAAAAGGGTATAAAAGATTATATAGTGAAGCCCGTGCTTATCGATTTCTCGACAGGCACGGGCTTTTTAAGTAACTCTTAAAAATTAGTTTATATTACTCTATTCTCAAGGAACTCGTACCTACTGCGGCGCTTTTTGGCTTTGTTCGGCGCTTTTTGCTCTCATCCTCAGTTGTGTAGCTCGCTACACGCCTTCGTCTTCAAACAAAAATCACTCTAACAAAACTCAAAAATCACTCGCAGCTAATTTTTGCGAGTTACTTATGAAAATGAAGTCAAGTCGGTTATTTCTCGATGACGACTTTGGCGCTGCCGAAGACGCTGAGGTTTAGTTTCTTCATGATGTAGGCGATGGCTCGCGATGCTTTGATCGACACGCCGTTGTCGCATAGCTCGGGCGAGTAGGCGGCGATTGACAGCACTCCGGGCAGTACACCTACTACGCCGCCGCCGAAACCTGCCGATGCGGGCAGACCGGTTTTCATGATAAAGCGGCGCAGTTTATGGCTCTTGAGAGCGAGACGTGCTACAAGACGCTGTGACAGAGCTCCGTCGTAGACCGACTGGCGTGTGAATGGGTTGACTCCGTCGGCTGCGATGGTGGCACCCATCTCGGCGAGCTGCTGTGTGTTGACGGTCATCGAGAGTCCGCGCAGGTACAGGTCGACCGATTGTTTTGTGTCATCGGCGAGCTTGTACTCGCTGTTGTCGATTGCCTCTACGGCTTTGGCGTCCTTGAATTCCTTTTTGAGTTCCTCGTAAAGTTTGATATCGAGCTGAGGTGCGGAGCCGATGAGGGCTATGAGGCGATTCTCGATGAAGTTCCACTTCGACTCGGGGTCACCCTTGGGCTCGAGCTTGCTTATGGCTTTGATACCGCGAGAGCCGAAGGGGATATCGGGCTTCTCGACATGTTTTTTGTCGGCCTTGCAGGCGCATGTTTTCTCCATGCCCTCGGCTTTCTCGGCTGCTTTACGGGCCATCTTCTGCTGTATGCGCAGCGATGTTACCGGTATGCGGGAAATCTGACCCATGGGGAACACCGTCTGTGTGTCGCCCTTGTTGATGATAGTGCCGTCGGGCAGTGCTACCGATATGGCGAAGCTCTCGGCGTTGGCATCCTTGATGCGCGGGTCTACCGTGCCTTTATTCAGGTTTTTATACTCGTCATAAGCCTCATTGATGGCGTCACGCAGTTCTGATAGTTTGATAACTCTGTCCATAATAGTGTGTTTTTTAGTGTCTTTGGTTAAGTAACTCACTAATACGAGTTACTCAAAACTTTTGACAGATAAACGTGACGCTATATTTAAAAGTTGATAACGGAGTGTGAAAAATCATGAAGCCTCGGGAGGGCGGGTGGGTCAGAAGGAGTATTTGAGCATCAGCTCGATGCGGTTGGCCGTGTCGTCGGCACAGTTGACGTTTTTGCGGGTTCCGTGGAGATATTCAAGGCCCAGTTGCAGGTCGCTGATAGGAGTGTAGAATGCATTGGCAACCACATAATTGCCTCGGAGATAGGCGTCGGGGCCCATCTGGCTTTGGTCATACAGCCGGTTGAAACTGTATGCTCCCGATATAAAGAGGTTGTCGGTGAGATTGAATCGTGCGCCTCCTACGACGCTCACGGTGCGAGGCGCTATCATTGTGCCGGGTCGCGAAGCTGAGCCTACAAGGTCATAGCCGGTGCCGTCGAGGTCGTTGATGTAGTGTGCGATGCCGCGTCCGTAAGCTCCCTGGTAGTATATGTCGACGATTTTCTGTATGTCGACGATTCCGCTGAGTTGCAGGCCGTAGCCCACTTTGTGTCGGTTGCGTCCGTCAACGAGGTCGCGGTAGCTGAGGTCGCGGAACAGTCCCGATGCCCTGATGTGGCTCCCGTTGCCCCATGAATATTGAATGTAGGCGGGGATGTCGGGTAGTGACTGGTCGAGCTGTTGTTGCTCATCCTTGAGTGGCGATATTGTGGCCTTAGGTAGCTCGGCCGAAACGGCTACCGTCCAGTTGCGCGCGAAGTCGAGCCGGTAACGCAGCAGAATGTTTTTGCCGCCTACCTGTCCCGAGGGGCCCTGATAGTCGATTGTGGGGACGCCGGCCGAGGGGTCGCAGAATGTGGTGTTGGTCAAGCCGAGGGTAAGGTTGCCAAGGCTCACGTAGGCCTGTTTCAGTTTAAGACCATAGCCGCCGTTGTCGCCGCTGAAGTTGGTCTGTACATAGGCGTTGAGCACACCGAAGCGTGTATTGCGCACGAGTTTGAGGAATATAGTAGTGTGAGAGACGTCGGCGCCGAGGCGGCTACGCTGTGTGGGTCCCGAGGGGATGGGGATGTTGTAGGTGACGAAGTCGTAGCCGTCGATCGAGCCTCGAAAGTCGGCCGTTGCGATTCCCTCGACATATCCGCCTATACCCAGAGCGGTGGTGCCCTCCTTGTCGATGAGCAGATAGCGAGGCACGCCGGGATCCTGGAAGTGAAGATCGCGCGTGTCGAGCAACGCGTTCATGACGCTTGTGTGGAGCTGGTGATTGTCTCCGCTAAGTATGACCGTGCGCACTGGGAGGTCGGTCATGTCCTCGGGCTGTTCGGCGTGAGCCGGCAGTGCTATGCAAAGCACTGCAGCGGCTCCTAAAATCATTGTGTTTCTCATAAATAGATAGTAGTTGAACCGGTGTTTTAAATAGAAAACGATTGTGAGGGCTGTAAAGTTAGAGCACATGGCGCTTTTTAACGTTTAACGTGCGGGGTGTGAAAAAGCAAGGCACGCTGTGCTTTTGAGCATGCGTGCCTTGTAATCTTTTGTATCGAGGTAGGTCGGAGAAATCAGCGTAGCTTGAGTTTCTGGCCTATCTTAATCTTGGATGATGTCTTGAGTCCATTGAGTCGGCAGAGGCGCTGGAGGCTGATGCCGTTGCGCGAAGCAATCTTGCTGAGGCTGTCGCCGCGGCGCACGGTGTATGTGGCCGCGCCATTGCCGTTTCCGCTGCCGCTGCCTGAGCGAGAAGCTACCTGACGGGCGGGTTGAGGATTGGCCTGACGCCACTGGGCTGCATACTCGTTGTTGGCTGCCGGGTCATAGTTACGTGCCTGCTGATAGGTGCTTTTGTCAAACGTATATGTGTCGGTGTGGACGGTCTGGTTGGCAAAGTCAAATATAGCCGACGGGTTGATGGGGTAGCCCATGAAACGAGTCTCGAAGTGGAGGTGAGGACCGGTAGAACGGCCGGTGTTGCCGCCGAGGGCGATCGGGTCGCCTGCTTTGACATACTGGTCGGGCTCTACAAGCCACTCTGAGAGGTGGCCGTAGACGGTCTCGAGCTGGTTGGTGTGGCGAATGACGATATACTTACCGTAGCCTTTGCGTCGGCCCTGGTTACGTACGATGCGTACTTTGCCGTCGAAAGCGGCGCGGATGGTGTCGCCGATATATACCTTGAGGTCAATGCCTTTGTGCATGCGGCGGAAGCGGCGGCGATAGCCGTAGGGCGATGTGACGTAGCCGCTGTGGGGCATTACGTAACCGCTGACGTCGATGACGGCGGTCTGGGGCACGTCGGCTTCTTTAAAGGGGTTGACGGCCTGAGAGTCCCAACCCTCGGTGTAGATGTCGAGTTCGGGCTCTTCCTCCTCGTTAAAGAGGTTGTCGATAAATGCCTGGGTGTCCTCGACGCGTATCTGTGATCCTACCTGGTCCTGCGAAGCGAGCATTTCCTGATGTGTCTGAGTGTGCTCGGCAGGTACGCGATAGGTGTTCTGGGCCAGGGCTGTCGACCCGAGTCCAAGGGTTAAAAGTGTTGTTAATAATATGCGGTTACTTAGTAAATTCATTGCGTTCTTTGAAGTCAAAATATCAATGTGTTTAATAGTATCGGTGTGTTTTCTTAGGTGGTTTATTGGATTAAACTTCGTCGGGGGCGTAGAGGTATTTGAATGTATTGTCGGTATAATCAAAGATCTCGCCTTCAGAGAAGAATCGGTTAATTTCGATAAGAGCGTTCTCGACGCTGTCCGAAGCATGAACAATGTTCTCTTGTCCGCTCATGCTGAAGTCGCCGCGGATGGTTCCGGGAGCGGCTTTGCGGCCGTTGGTGGCGCCGGTCATCGTGCGAACCACGTTAACTGCATCAACACCCTTAATGCACATTGCGATTACCGGTGTGCGCATCATAGAGTTGAGCAGGTCGGGGAAGAAAGGACGGTCAACGAGGTGAGCGTAGTGCTCGCGAAGGATCTTTTCGTCGAGCTGCATCATTTTCAGTCCGGCAATGATAAGGCCTTTGTGTTGAAAACGAGCTATGATGTCGCCAATGAGGCAGCGGATAACGCCTGATGGTTTAATCAGAACAAGAGTCTGTTCCATGATATAGATATGGTTTAAAGATTGTGTTATAATACGGTCGTTATTAACCGACTGCCAAAGTTAGCAAAAAAAAGTGGTACAGCGAAATATCAGTGTTAAAAATTGGCTAAAAAACTGCAATATTTCTCAATTGTAGAGTCCAAGGGCAAATGCAATATTAGCGAAAATGTTAAAAAAATTCAACAGTTGGCGTAGAAAACTTCAGTCCTGTTTTCGTCACTTTTTTGTTCTGAAAAATTTAATTGCAGATTATCAGGGG
>CANDNO010000101.1 GCA_947386115.1 uncultured Muribaculaceae bacterium | reverse complement strand
CAAAAAATATGAAGCTGTGCAGGTGTAAATTGCGTTTCGACTTTGACTTTAGGTATTTGTTCAGAACCGCATGTGCAGCAGCAGGTTGTACAGTTCGGTAGCACGGTCGCGCAACTCGGGCTGCAGCACTGCGGCAGTGGCAGGGTCGATCATGCGCAGGTCGGCATAGCGGTCCTCGCCGTTGATGAAGTCGATGAGGTTGCCGTCGGGAGCGGGCGCGTCGATGGTGAGCGGGTCCTTTCCCTGTTTAGCCAGGTCGGGGTTATACCTGTACAGCTGCCAGTAGCTCGATTGCACGGCATTGCGCTCCTCGATGATGTCGTGTCCCATGCCGGCTCTTATGCCGTGGTTTATACACGGGCAGTAGGCTATTACAATCGAAGGCCCGTCAAAGGCTTCGGCTTCCAGGAGTGCCGTTATGGCCTGTTGATAGTTGGCTCCGAGGCATATCGACGCTACGTAGATATTGCCGTAGGTCATCATCATGCGCCCGAGGTCTTTCTTTATCGTTCGCTTGCCGTCAGCAGCATATTTGGCCACTGCGCCCAGGGGTGTTGCCTTCGACATCTGCCCGCCTGTGTTGGAATAGCACTCGGTGTCCATCACGAGCATGTTGATTTTCTTGTTCTGGGCCAGCACGTGGTCAATTCCGGCAAAGCCTATATCGTAGGCCCAGCCGTCACCGCCTATTGCCCATACCGATTTTCGTGCGAGCATGTCGGCTCCATCGACAACAGGTTTATATTTAGGCGATTCCGGAGCCTTCTTAATAGCCTCGAGCAGTGCGAGCCCTTTCGACTCCGACGAGTCAGGGTCATCCTTTTCAGCCACCCATGCCGCTGCTGCATCGCGCACGTCGACCGGCAGCGACGTATCAGCCTCTATCTCCTTGCATGCAAGCGCGATATTGTCGCGGCGTTGCTCTACAGCCAGGAGCATGCCGAATCCATACTCGGCATTGTCCTCAAACAGCGAGTTGCCCCACGCTGGGCCCCGTCCGTTGCAATTCGTGCAGTAGGCGTTGCTGGGGAAATTGGCTCCCCATATCGAGCTGCAGCCTGTTGCATTGGCTATCAGCATGCGCTCGCCCATGAGCTGGGTGAGCAGCTTCACGTATGGCGTCTCGCCACACCCCGCGCAGGCTCCGGAGAACTCGAGCAGCGGTTCATGCAATTGCGAGCCGCGTATCGTGTTGCGGGGCTCCAAGCCGGCTTTAACGCTGACATGTTGCTGTGCGAATTCGAGCAGTGGAATCTGGCGGTTCATCTCCGGCTCGAGCGGGACCATCGTCAGTGCATGGCCTGGACATACTACCGAGCAGGAGCCGCAGCCGGTGCAGTCTTCGGGGTAGACCTGTATGCGGTACAGCATATCCTTTACGGCGTCACTGCCACGCATGGGTCGGCTGACAAAGTCGGCCGGCGCCGCTTTTGCTTCCTCTTGAGTCATCACTACCGGCCTTATGGCAGCATGGGCACACACAAGCGAGCAAATAGCACACTCGACACACTTGTCGGGATTCCACTGCGGTATGTTTATAGCAATGCGCCGTTTCTCATAGGCCGTTGTGCCGGCCGGCATTATTCCGGCAGGATCGAATAGCGATACAGGCAATTCGTTGCCCTCAAGCCTGTTGCACGGCCGGGCCACCTTTGCTACAAATTCGGGTAAATTCGCATCTTCGATGCCTGTATTGTCGGCCTCGCTGTTCCACGATTTGGGATAGTTTACCGGTTTTATGGCATCGGCCACCGAGGTTAGCGCGGCGATATTGCGTTGTACCACCTGGGCTCCTTCGTGCATGTAGGTTGAGGTGATAAGTTTCTCGAGCCGTTCAAGAGCTTGGTCGTAGGGAATGATTCCGGTGAGCTTGAAGAATGCGGCGATCATAATCATGTTGATGCGCACTCCCAGCCCGTTGGCGGCGGCGATGGCCTGCGCGTCGATAGTGTAGAATTGAGCCTTCTTCGTGGCGATAGCGCGTTTGAGCGTGTCGGGAAGTCGTTTGTCGAGTTGCTCGGGTGTCCATGAGGCGTTAAGTACGAAAACACCTCCTTCGCGCAGGTTCTCAACGAGCTCAAATCGGTCAACGTAAGTGTCTTTGTTGCAAGCGATATAGTCGGCACGTTCAATTCCATACTGCGACTTGATGGGCGTGTCGCCTATGCGTAGCTGTGATACGGTGTATCCCCCCGACTTCTTTGCCGAATACTGGAAATATGCCTGGGCATATTTTTCGGTGGAGTCGCCTATGATTCTGGCTGCCTGTTTTGTGGCGCCCACGGTTCCGTCCGACCCCATGCCGTAGAATCGCGCCTGGAAAAGCCCCGGTTCGGTAATGTCGATGTGTTCGGTAATGTCGAGCGACAGGTGAGTGACATCGTCGGTTATTCCCACGGTGAAACGTCGTTTTGCATCCTCTTTTGCTGCCTCGTCGAATACGGCTTTGACCATCGACGGGTCAAACTCCTTGCTGCTGAGGCCATATCGGCCACCTATGACGCGAATCTTACGCCCCGACTCCTGTATGGCGACTGCCACGTCAAGGTATAGCGGCTCACCCTGCGACCCCGGCTCTTTGGTGCGGTCGAGAACGGCGAGTGTCTTGACCGAGTCGGGTATGGCATTTATGAAATCCTCGGTAGGGAATGGCCTGTATAGAGTAATTTTCACCAGTCCGGTTTTGGCTCCTTTCGAGTTAAGATAATCAACCGTCTCGGCTATGACGTCACAGCTTGAACCTATTGATACGATGACCTCTGTTGCATCGGCAGCGCCGTGATACTCAACAAGATCGTATTCCCGGCCTGTAGCTCCGGCAACCTTCTTCATCATGGCTTTGACTATTTCGGGAAATGCGTCGTAATAGCGGTTGGCGGCCTCGCGGTTCTGGAAGTAGACATCGGCGTTTTGTGCCGAGCCTCTAAGGTCGGGGTGCTCGGGGTTCATCGCAGCGTCGCGAAATGCTTTGACCTTGTCCATGTCGACGAGAGAGAAAATCGTATCGTAGTCGAGCATCGATATCGTCGACATCTCGTTGCTCGTGCGCCATCCGTCAAAGAAATGCAGCACAGGCACGCGCCCTTCGATTGCAGCCAGATGCGCCACTATTGCCAGGTCGTGTGTTTCCTGAACATTGGCGCTCGCGAGCATCGCAAAACCTGTTGCGCGACAGGCCATCACATCCTGGTGGTCGCCGAAAATCGACAGTGCATGTGTCGCCAGCGACCGGCATCCTACATGAAACACGGCCGGCAAGAGTTCACCGGCAATTTTGTACATGTTGGGAATCATGAGCATCAATCCCTGCGAGGCAGTGAACGTCGTAGCCAATGCGCCCGCAGCCAGTGCGCCGTGCGTGGCTCCGGCAGCGCCGAGTTCGCTCTCCATCTCCTGCACGATCATAGGCTGGCCCATCATGTTTTTGATTCCGGCCATCGCCCATTGCTGGGCAGTCTCGCCCATCGAGGCGATAGGGGTGATTGGGTAAACTGTTGCGACATCGCTCAGGGCGTATGCGGCGTAAGCAGCTGCTGTGCAGCCATCGACGATCTTCTTATTTTGAGCCATTTTTTTATTATATTTGCAGTTATAACAATAATGCCTTTTGATAGGTTGAGTATCACGGGCCTTTAAGGCGTATTTAAAGGCAAACAAAAGCAATAACCGATTATGAATAGATTCCTCATTGTATCTATGCTCGCAGCGTGCGTCTCGACTTTGTCGGCGCGCGTCGTAACATATCCCGTGCCTGATGGTGCTCCTGTCAATAGTTCATACTCGCTTGAGGTGCGCGACAATCTTCCCGGCTCGGAGTGGACAACTGTTGATTTATATAATGTCAAAGTCGACGAGACTGTGGGCGGAAAGCACTCGGTGCGCAACTCCTCGATGGCCATTTTTGACTTCGACGGAGAGGTCGAGGTGCGTGTTACCGCCCATGGCCGTGCTGTCAACGAGGCTCGGGTGCGCCCCCTTTCCCGCGAGATTGCCACTCATGCAAGCGACAGCACTGTCACATTCACTCTTGACCGCCCCGGCAATTTATCGGTTGAGGTCAACGGCGATATTTTCGATAACATTCAGCTGTTTGCCGGCGCTATACCGGCCGATGTACCTACCGCACGCGAGCTGAAAAAGCTCAGGAAAGACCGCAACTTCGTATACTTCGCTCCCGGCTTTCATAAACTCGACGCGCCGCTGAAAGTCAAAGATAACCAGCGCGTTTATATCGCCGGCGGAGCCTTCATTGACGGTGTGGTTAATGTCGATACCGTTGCCAATGTGAAGATATGGGGCAGGGGAGTGGTTTATCCCTCTCGCGAGGCCGGATTGTATGTGCGCAATTCGCGCAATGTCGAGATCGACGGCATCATGACAACCCAGTTGCCCGTAGGTGGTAGCGACTCGGTGAAGATAAACAATGTAAAAGTCATCAGCTACTATGGATGGGGCGACGGTTTTAATGTCTTTGCCTCAAGCAATGTCCACTACGACGGCGTTTTTGCCCGCACAAGCGATGACTGTACTACCGTTTATTGCACCCGTAAAGGCTTTACAGGTAGTGCCCGCAACATCACGATGGAAAATTCCACTCTTTGGGCCGACGTGGCTCACGTGTTCGAGATCGGTCTCCACGGCAATGTCGAGCAGCCCGACTCGGCCGTCAACCTCCTCTATCGTAATATCGATGTGCTCGACGAGAAGGAAATGCAGCTCGACTATCAGGGCGTAATGTCGATCGATGTTGGCGATAACAATCTTGTCAAGAATGTTACTTTCGACAATATACGTATCGAGAATTTCCGTCAGGGACGTCTGCTCAGCCTTCGCCTCTGCTGGAACAAGAAATACTGCGGAGCTCCCGGCCGTGGAATCGAAGACATCACGTTCAAGGATATTACCTATAACGGCGATAATTCTGAGATATCGCTTATCGTAGGCTATGACGAGACCCGTCGCATCAAGAATGTGACCTTCGAGAATCTCATGATAAACGGAGTGCGCTACAGCGACGATATGCCCGGCAAGCCCGGCTGGTACAAGACAAGCGATCTGGCCCGCATCTACGTAGGCGAGCATGTTGAAAACGTAATATTTAAATAATCGGAATAAGCCCCCCATACCCCAATTTGCAAATATGAAATCTATTAGAGCCGGTTCGACAATAAATGTTAATTGCAGGGTCGCATATCATGGAATGATTTTTGAGTTATTGGGAAGGAGCAATGCTGTGGCATTGTGACTGAGCAACAACTCAAAAAGCGCCCATGAGATGCGCTGCAAAAGTAACTTTTTTTGTTTACCCACTCCGATATTGATAGGGGTTTATTAACATTTATAACACAAATATCAATCATGATGAATCTTTCATTCAATAAACGTCAACAAAGTCCGATAAGATACCATCGCCACGGCCAGTCGTCGGCGCTTTTCTTCATGCTTTTCGGTCACGATGGAGCCCCATCGCTCCCTCTAATCATGAAGAAAATCACTCGACGATTGACCACCCTGCAATTAACATTTATTGTCGAACCGGCTCTTATAATATCACTCGCGTTTCTCGCAGCTACAGCGACGATGTCGGCTGCCATAAAGCATCCCTCTCTGCTTTTTACCCCCGATCGTGTGGAGAATGCATCTAAAACGGCACGTAACGATTCAGCGCGTGCTGCAGCAATGCAATCTATTCTCGACACTGCCGAGGCTCAGCTCGAGCGCAACGATATAATGAAAATGGAGTATATGGCGCTGGCATATCAGCTCACCGGCGATAAGCGCTATAGCGACAAACTCAAGGCGATGCTCAAGAATATCGCTAAAACCAAGTCGTGGGCCAATGCCGAGATGATGCAGCGCAACCCTCAGTGGCGCAGCGAGCTGCAGATGGCTCACCGCTCTTTCCAGATGGCACTTGCCTATGATGCCATATATAACGACCTCACTCAGGCCGAGCGCCGGGAGATGGCCGATGGTTTCTACCGCCTGTGCGTCGAGCCTCTGCTCGGCGACTGGCTCGACGAGCCGGAGCGCATTCATTCGCTCAACTCGATGGGCCACAACTGGTGGACATCGTGTGTGGGAATGGGCGGACTGCTTGCTCTTGCCATCAGCAACGAGCACCCCGAGGCAGCGCGCCTGGCCGAGATGGCTGTGGAGTCTTTGCCCGAGTGGTTTGACTTTGCCGGCGATGTGATGCAGACCAAGCCCCGTACGTTCGACCGTGCAGGCGGCATGTACGAATCGATCAACTATGCAAGTTTCGGAATCACCGAGGCCCTTTTGTTGCGCCTTGCATGGATCAATTCTCATCCCGGCGCCAAGCTCGAGGAAATACCTCAGATGGAGTTGCTCCCCGACTTCTTCTGCCATGTCGCTTATCCCCGCACCGGGCAGTTGCATAGTATCAATCTCGGTGACAGCCATAAAAACGTCACCGGCGAGAGTTCGATGCTACTCGCCTACGCAATGGGTGTCGAGGATCCCGCCACGTTGTGGTATGCAGGATTGATTGAGCCCGGTCAGCATCGCGAGGGCATGCCGTTGACTTTCCCTATGGGTTTCCTCTATACCCCTTCTCTCGACAAAGCTCCCGCCGAGCCCGCGTTGCCACTCAGCAAGGAGTGGAACGACTTCGGTTGGGCCACCATGCGCGATTCATGGGAAAAGGATGCAACGATGCTCGTTGTCAAGAGTGGCATGACATGGAATCACGCCCATGCCGATGCCAACTCGCTCATTCTTTTCCACAAAGGTGTGGACATAATCAAGGATGCCGGCAACTGTTCCTACGGCAAGCCCGAGTATCGCAATTACTTCTTCCAGAGCGATGCTCATAACGTTGTGAAATTCAACGGCCAGGGCCAGCCTACCTACCAGCAGTACCACGGTTCTTCGCTCCCCGGCTCGGTCAATAACCTGCTCGACGGTGGCTCTATGAAGTATGTCCTCGCCGACGGTACCGGCCCCATGAGCCACCTTCTCGACCGCAATCTTCGCTCATTCCTATGGCTCGGCAATACGATTCTCGTGATCGATGACATGCACTCCCACAATCACGGCTCGTGGGAATGGCTTTGGCATCCCGGCGGCGATGTCAAAAAGCGTGGCGGCGACCTTGAGATTGTCAACGGCGATGCTGCTGTGGTGCTCCGCCCCCTTTACCCACAGCCTCTTGCCCCCTCGGGCTTCGTTCACGACTATCCCGAGATGTTCTATTGGGATGTTCTGCAGGGTCCCACCGAGGATCTTAAGGGAACCGAAGACTACTATTCATTCAAACTCCCCGGTAGTTTTGACCGCGTAAAGGGTGTCACAGCTATATTTCTAAAGGACTCTCCCGACCAAAAAGCTGTCCCCGTCACCGAGCGCCGCGAGGGAAAAGACTGGATAGGCCTGCGCATCACCGATGGTGACACCATTACCGATGTCTACATCAATCAGCTCGCCGACGGTCGCCTTATGCACCTCAACTCATGGATTGAGGCCGACGGATGGAACACCGACGCCTATCTGCTCGCCGTCACCTATCGCAAGGGTCAGGACCCGGCTACCGGCGACCTTTTCATCAATCACGGCAGCTCGTTGCGTCGCGACGGAAAGGTCTATTTCTCGTCGCTTGCCAAGCTCAACCTCATGTCATCGAACGATGGCGCCGGCAACATGCGCCTCGATGTAAACGGTCAGCCACGCTACAAGTTTGCTATTCGCCCCTCGTCATCACCTCGCGCGCTTACAGTCAACGGTGAAAAAGTGAAACCAACCCTCTCCGACGGACTCATACACTACTCAAACCGCAAAAAATGAAACACCTGCTTTCAGTTCTTCTTACCGCCGGCATTTCGTTATCGCTCGCGGCACAATCGGTATATCCTCACATGTTTGACAGCAAGATGTCGGTTCCCGACAAAGCTGCTTCTGCGATTCAGTATCTTGACCCCGCCGATGTAAGGCTTTTGCCCGGTCGCATGTACGAGAACCTGCAGCGCGACTCGGCGTGGCTCATGTCAATTCAGGCCGACCGTCTGCTGCACTCTTTCCGCACTACTGCCGGTGTGCATGCCGGCCGCGAGGGTGGGTACATGACAGTGAAGAAACTCGGAGGCTGGGAATCGCTCGACTGCGAGTTACGCGGCCACACCACAGGCCACATCCTGTCGGCTCTCGCCCTCATGTACGCTTACACCGGCCATGATTGCTACAAATTCAAGGCCGATAGTCTGCTCGCAGGCCTTAACACCGTGCAGCAAGCCCATGGCAACGGTTATCTGAGCGCTTTCCCCGAGGAACTTATTAACCGCAATATCAAGGGCCAAAGCGTCTGGGCGCCATGGTACACCCTGCACAAGATTATGGCCGGACTGCTTGACCAGTATCTATATGCCGACAGCGAGCTGGCTCTTTCTTTGGCTCGCAACATGGGAAATTGGGCAGCCGATAAACTCGAGACGCTCGACGAGCCTACCCGGCTCAAAATGATACGCAACGAGTTTGGCGGCATCAACGAGAGTTTCTACAACCTCTACGCCGTTACGGGCGATGAACGTTACCTGCGCTGCGCCGAGTTTTTCTATCACCCCGAGGTCATTGACCCGCTCAAAGCGCGCAACGGCGATATGGGAACAAAACATACCAATACATTCATCCCCAAAGTGTTGGCCGAGATGCGCCGTTATGAAATCACCGGCGACACAGCCTCGCTGGCACTGAGCGACTTCTTCTTTGACGAGATGGAGGCTCACCACACCTTTGCCCCGGGGTGCCTCAGCGACAAAGAGCACTATTTCAGTCCCGCCGATTTCTGCAAACACGTCTCGGGCTACACCGGCGAGACATGTTGCACCTACAACATGCTCAAACTCGCCCGTCACCTCTACACCGTCAATGCCGACAGCCACCTTATCGACTACTACGAGCGCGGCCTCTACAACCATATCCTCGGGCAGCAGGATCCCGCTACCGGCATGGTAGCCTATTTCCTGCCTGTTGCAACAGGAACACACCGCGTTTATTCCACCCCCGAGAACTCCTTCTGGTGCTGTGTAGGCAGCGGCTTCGAGAGCCAGGGCAAGATGGCCGAGAATATCTATGCTCGCGATGGAGACAAAAGCTTGTATGTCAATCTATTCGTTCCGTCGGTAGCGCGCTGGAACGGTCTGGAACTCACACAGAACACAACATTCCCCGCTACAAATTCAACCACACTGTCGGTAAAATCATCAGCTCCCGTCAAAGGCTCGATTAAGCTGCGCCACCCGTCATGGGCGCCCAAAGTAGGCGTCAAAGTCAATGGCCGTCGAGTTAAAACCAAAGCCGGAAACGACGGATACATCACCCTAAGCCGCACGTGGCGCGATGGCGACCGCGTCGAGATGACACTCGAAATGCCCCTGCGACTCGAACCCCTCCCCGGCGATGCCACGCGAGCAGCCCTGTTCTACGGCCCCGTACTTCTTGCCGGAGACCTCGGCACCGAAGGAATGCAAGCCCCCGCCCCGCATTCCGACCCCGCGCTCTACAACGACTACTACACCTACGATTACAAGATCCCCGAACACTTGAAAACCGCCACCCTCGACACATCGGCACTGCAACAGACGGCCCCCCTCCGATGGCAAACCCCCACCGGCCTCACCGTCACCCCCCTCTACGACCTCCACCGCACCCGCCACGTCATTGTATCGTCCTGAAAAAAGTTGACTCGGAAAAGGTTGATGATTATGTTTGATT
>CANDNO010000100.1 GCA_947386115.1 uncultured Muribaculaceae bacterium | reverse complement strand
GACTCGTCGAAAACTGGGTCACCCGCGATTTGGGTAACGCATGACGAAAACAGGACATGATGTCAGGGATATCCCATTATTAAAAAGATATCTGTATAAGAGACATTTTGACCGACAATTTTTATCTAAATTACAACTATGCGATGAAGTTACGGATACTCCGTCCTTATTGCAGGGACTTTTTATTAATACGCCTATTTCTGCTCTTGAAAACTTATATAAAAAAATGGCTCAGAAGATGCGTGATGAAGATATTACCGAAGTTGTTAATTAGTCCGAGGAGTGGGAGGCTTGGTGCTCCAAAGCTGCGAATCGCTATGCAGCTCTTGTGTGGGCCTATGTTATTTAGCCCTGACGACCTTGCAGTCAAGTATACCCCCTCAACCCCTACCTCTACTGCGCCGCCAATCCCCTGCGCTACATCGACCCGACAGGAGAGGTCTGGGTTGAGCGGTATTTTGATGGAGTTCGAGAAATCTTCTATGATAGGAATGTCGTCACTCATGAGGATCTTGTATCAAGAGATTATGTAAGCATGGTGTCTGTTGTTCAGTTAATTAAAATGGTGGTGGAATCCATTGGGACGAGATCGATTATTGTTGTTGGCTTTTGGTTGGGGTTAGAGGGCGGTGAGGGCTCCGGTGGTTGAGTCCATGATGTAGCCGCGGACGGTGACGTCGGGGGCCATGAGGGGGTGGTTCTTGATGAGGTCGACGGTTTCGCTGACGGCTTGCTCGGTGTCTTCGAAGCCGTGGAGCCATTCGTTAAGGTTTATTCCGCAGTGGCGCATGAGGTTTATGTGCTCTTCCGAGATTCCTCTTTTTCTCATGATGTCGAGCATCTCGTTGGCGTCCATGCCTTGTACGCCGCAACCTGTGTGGCCTATGATCATTATCTCGTTGACGCCGAGTTCATAGACGGCTACGAGCAGTGAGCGTACGGTGGAGTCGAAGGGATTGGTTATCGTTCCGCCGGCGTTCTTGATCATTTTTACGTCGCCGTTTTTGATGCCGAGAGCTGCGGGGAGCAGTTCCACGAGGCGAGTGTCCATGCAGGTGACGATGGCGATGCGTTTGTCGGGGTATTTTGATGTCTCGAAGCGGCGGTATTCTTCGCTTTCCACAAACCGGCGGTTATATTCGAGTATTGAGTCAATCATAGCGGGAGAATGGGGGCTAAGGTTGTTGAGATATTGTTATTGAATTGATGGTGCAATTGATGTCGTAAGGGGTGGCCTGACGGCGTGGCTTGACGCTTAGGATGTAGTAGAATGAACGCTGTATGTCCCAGGTGGGGAAGGTTACGAGTTCGGTGCGCCCGGGGGCGATGGTGTGGCTTAGCATGACGTCGCGGCGGTGTAGCTCGCGCCCGCTCTTGTCGAGATAGCGTATCTCTAAGTTGATGCGTTTTATGGTGATGGTGTCGCTAAGGTTGGTGACGTGCATGCTTTCGCGTGTGGCGGAGATGGGTTTGTCGTAGCCCGATAGTCGTACTATGCTGTCGAGGTTGTTGGTGACTGAATCGCCGGGGATAAGGGGTGATGCCGACAGGGTGGTCTCAACCGGTGCCGGGGCGTTGACGCGCAGGGTGCCGCGCATGGTTGTGCGCTGTCGCTGAGCTGTGGCGGTGAAGATACACATCGCGGCGGCTGCCAATAATGATATGTACACTCGGCTGCTCATAGGTAGACGGGGCGCTGTGGTTTCCCCTCGGGCTCGGGGTATTGCTTGATGAAGCCGTCGTGGCTTTCGTCGTCGTTGTTGCGTATCGATACTCCGGCCCGGAACAGGAAGCGCAGTGTGTGGCGCAGGCTGAAACTGAGACGCGATTTCACGGGTGTCATCGAGAGGTGCAGGCGGTCGTCGGACATGTGGAGGGTGAAGCGGCGGTGTTTCTGCAGGAGCGCCCTCACCTTCGTGGTGTATATGCAAGCGTCGTAGTAGCCGGGGCGGGCTGTGGGTGTAGCATACCCCAGGACCGTACCGGGCCGCATCGACTTGCGGGGTGATGACAGGATGACAATCTGGTAGGCTTCGAATCCGGCGCCCGAGAGCGAGGGGTGCGTGGCCGGTTCTATGGCTACGATGGTCTGTGATCCGGCCATTTTCCAAATGCCGTCAATGTCGGCGGGTCCGCGGTCATCGATGGCCATGATGACTGAGTCGATGTCGTTATAGCCGTGGAGCACGGGCGATGTCGAGGGCATGTGGGCAGACAAGTCGGCGGCCCCGACGCGTAGTGTTACCGTCAGGACCGCCAGAACCAGTGTTATGAATCTCGACATAGGGTGGGGGGATTATCAGAGCGAGCTGAACTTGTAGGCGAAGCCGAAGCTCAGGATCTCTTTAAGCTGCCAGCGGTGCCACTTGGTGCCCTCCATCTGCTTGGTCGACGAGTCGTAGCGCAGATGTACATAAATTTGTGTCGACAGGAAGCGGTTGATGTCGAACGACACGGTGTGCTCCCAGTCGCCCTGCAGGTAGTCGTAGTTGGTGAATGTGTAAAGTCTTGACGAGTAGGTGATGTTATAGACGGGTTTCCAGGTGAATTTTGCTTCGATATTGGAACCGTACTGGTTGAGCACTTTCTTGCCGTTGTAGGCTGCCACGCGGGTGTCCTTATAGCAGATCATATTGTAAGAGAGCGGGTCGATCGAAATGTTGAACGTTGCCTTTTTGTCGCGCGTGGTGTAGTTGTAGGTCATACCGAGACCGAGGTTGAGCTCTCCGGGCGAGAGGAATGCGGCGGTAAGCGAGCGGCTGTTGGTGGGATGGTTCTGCAGCAGCTGTGTCTTGAACTGCATGTTGACCGAGTAGTACCAGTTGTGGGATGCTTTAAGACCAAACTTGGTGTTGATCTGGAAGCGGTCTTCGCTTATGCTGTAGTTGCGCAGGGTGTCGTCGGGGGCGCTGTTGATGGCAAGTTTGTACTGTACGGTGTTTTCAAACAGCAGGTTGGGGTGGTACTTGGGATTGAGCTTGACGTTCCACACGAAGTTGGCTATGAGGTTAAGGTTGTTGTTGCCGCCCTGGTACCAGTTGGGGGAGTTGTAGGCCTGTGAGAACTGTAGCGATCCCTGGAATGTATGCAACCAGTTTTTGGGATTGACAACGACGCTGCCCACCTCTTTGTTGGCTTCATCGAGGTCGACTTTCACCTCCTCGACCTTGATAGTGGCCGACTTGGGGTCGACAGTGGCTACGTATGTCTTGGGAGGCTCGGGGAGCGACTCGAGGTTGAGCTTTACCACCCAGGGATAGTCGGCGCAGAACTGCTGCAGGCGGGCTTCCATTGCATCGTGGCGTGCGGTCTCGGTGTTGACCCAGCGGCCTGCCGGAAGCATGGGGTCGCGCTTGCGGTCGGGCAGGGTCATGCCGGTCGGGTCAAAAATGTCAATTTTGTAAGGCTTGTAGACTACGGGCATGTAGAACAGGCGGGGCATGAGCTGGTCTGATACATCGATCGATGTGTCGATCTCGAGCGGCATGAGCAGGCGTTCCTGCTCGATGCGGAGGCGCTCTTCGAAGCTTGGCAGCGAGTCGGCAACAATCGAGTCTGATTCAAGATATGTGTTGACAATCAGTGAGTCTGAAGCCATTTCGGGCTCTTCGTCCATCAGTCCGCCCAGTGTGTAGACCTCGGGCTCTTCAGTCTGGGCTGAGAGGGCGAGTGCGGGTAACGCAGTGAGTAGAAGTGAAATAAAGAATTTTCTAATGTTCATTTTTTACCTTGTAAACTGTTCGAGATGTAGGAAATGGAAAGGAATTCACGGCTGGCTTGTTATCGCCGGCGGTGCGGGATGATTACTTGTTGAAACGTTCGTTGAAATACTGCAGCTGGTACAGTATAGCGTTGCGCCAGTATTCATGGGTGTGGGCGCCGGGACGCGAGATGTAATCGTGTGGTATCTTGGCTTTTACCAGGGCGTCGTGCAGGTTGCTGTTGACCTTGTGGAAGAAGTCGTCGACGCCACAGTCGAAGATGATGTTCAGCTGTCCGGGCTTGAGCGTGGGAACGAGTGAGATGACGGTGGAGTGTTCCCAGAGGTCTTTATTCTCGTTGTAGTCACCCAGAGCGTCCTGAATGTTCCAGCCGTTGGGCCACGGGGTGAAATCTACGCCGCCGCTCGTGGCTCCGGCGTTGCCCCAGATGTAGCTGTGACGCATGGCGAGCCACAGTGCACCGTGTCCACCCATTGAGAGTCCGGTGATGGCGCGGTGGGCCGGGTCGGCGATGGTGCGGTAGTTGGCATCGATGTATGGCACGAGGTCGCGAGTGAAGAATGACTCCATCTGCATTTTGGGATTCTTTTTAGAGTCGAAATACCAGCTGTTGCGGCCGTCGGGGCAAACGAAAATCATGCCCCAGTTGGTTGCCAGCGAGTCGAGGGCGGGTTGCGTCTTGCAGGGCCAGCAGCGGTAATCGTCGCTGTAGCCATGAAGGAGGTAGACAACCGGGTAACGCTTCGATGCTGACGCGGGAGAATCGTAATCGGCGGGTTTGACCACGATTACATTCATGGCCGGGTCGATATATTTTGAAGCGATAGAGATTGTGTCGCCCTGAGGGTTGGCGGCCTGTGCGCCTAACGATGCTATTATGGCAATTGCCAGCGAGACAAGTAATTTTTTCATAATGGCTAAGTGTTGGTAAGAATGCCTTACAGTTTATATATATTTTATGCAAATTTAGTTAACAAATCGCTTATATACAAATCGCGCGTGATTATTAATGCCCGCAATGTTGATTGCTTGCCTCGGGCCATTAATCACGGGCCAAGGTTTACGCAGCACACCGTGTCCCGCGGCTTCGAACCAGGGTTAACGCGGCAAGCCGCGTCCCTACCAGCCTCGAACCCCGTACCCCGAACCCGTACCCCGAACCCGTACCCCGAACCCGTACCCCGAACCCCGAACCCCGGACCCCGAACCCCGTACCCCGAACCCCGAACCTCGTACCCCGAACCTCGTACCTTTAATCATGGCGGTGGGTGAACATTTTTTGTGTTTAAAACTTTAAATTAATATATACTATCCTTAACTTTGTACTATGATTGAACGCATCATTATAATCGAGAATGTCGACCCGGTGAATTTTTACGGTGTCAACAATAGTAATATGCAGCTTATCAAGAACTTGTTCCCGAAACTGCGCATTGCTGCCCGCGGTAATGTGATGAAGGTGATAGGTGACGATGAGGAGACCGCAACTTTCGAAACGAGGGTAAAGGAGCTTGAGGCTTATTGTGCGAAATACAATAAGTTGCCCGAGGATGTTATTCTCGATATTGCCAAGGGGTCGCAGCCGCGGCAAATGAAGATGGATGATGTCATAATCTATGGTGTCAACGGCAAGCCTATCCAGGGCCGCACGCCCAATCAGCAGCTCCTTGTCGATACGTTCCAGAAAAATGATCTTACGTTTGCGCTCGGTCCGGCCGGTACGGGAAAGACTTATGTCGCGATAGCTCTGGCTGTAAGGGCTCTGAAGAATCGCGAGGTGAGGAAGATTATCCTGTCGAGACCGGCTGTCGAGGCGGGCGAAAAACTCGGATTCCTGCCGGGCGACATGAAGGACAAGATCGATCCATACCTGCAGCCGCTTTACGATGCACTGGAGGATATGATTCCGGCGGTGAAGCTGAAGGAGTATATGGAGACGAATGTCATACAGATAGCTCCGCTGGCGTTCATGAGAGGACGTACGCTCAACGATGCAGTGATTGTGCTCGATGAGGCACAGAACACGACCTCACATCAGATAAAGATGTTCCTTACGCGTCTGGGCATGAATGCCAAGATGATCATTACGGGCGATATCACGCAGATTGACCTGCCGCGTTCGACGGTTTCGGGTCTCGTGCAGGCGCTTAAGGTGCTTCACGACATCCCGGGCATAGGCAGGGTCGAATTCGGCAAGAAGGATATCGTGCGCCACCAGCTCGTTCAGCGCATCGTTCAGGCCTATGAGGCCTATGACAAGGCCGCTGAGAAGGGAGAGTCGTAAAATATGAATATAAACGTTTATAAACCAATATTTTAAAGCAATGGCTAATACATTAGTAACTACCGATTTTCATTTTCCGGGTCAAACAGCAGTTTATCACGGCAAGGTACGTGACGTCTACACCATCAATGATGACATCATGGTAATGATTGCCACCGACCGCAT
Source organism: uncultured Muribaculaceae bacterium (assembly GCA_947386115.1). Lineage (GTDB taxonomy): Bacteria > Bacteroidota > Bacteroidia > Bacteroidales > Muribaculaceae > JAAVFS01. The sequence goes on along the minus strand of CANDNO010000100.1, from coordinate 3,763 downwards.
CTCGGCCTTCGATGTGATACTGCCTGAGGGTATTCCCTACAAGGGACAGGTGCTCAACCAGATAGCAGCCACATTCCTGGACGCTACCGCCGATATCGTTCCCAACTGGAAACTTGCTACGCCCGATCCTATGGTAACGGTAGGATACAAGTGTGAGGGATTCCGCGTGGAGATGATCATACGCGGTTATCTCACCGGCAGCGCATGGCGCGAGTATGAGGCAGGTTGCCGTGAAATCTGCGGCGTGAAGCTCCCCGACGGCATGCGTGAGAACGAGCGTTTCCCCGAGCCCATCATCACCCCGACCACTAAAGCCGATGCCGGCCACGACGAGAATATCTCTCGCGAGGAGATTATCAAGCAGGGTATCGTGAGCGCCGAGGATTATGCCGTGATGGAGCAGTATACCCGCGCTTTGTTTGCCAAGGGTACCGAGATGGCTGCCGAGAAAGGTCTTATACTGGTCGATACCAAGTATGAGTTCGGCAAGCGTGACGGCAAGGTCATCCTCATCGACGAGATACATACCCCCGACTCTTCACGCTACTTCTATGCCGATGGCTACCAGGAGCGTTTCGAGAAAGGCGAGGCTCAGAAACAGCTGAGCAAGGAGTTCGTGCGCCAGTGGCTCATCCAGCATGATTTCATGGGCAAGGCCGGCCAGAAGGTTCCCGAGATGACCCCCGATTTCATTGAGTCGGTAAGTAACCGCTACATAGAGCTTTACGAGCATATCACCGGAATGCCTTTCGTCAAGGCTCCCGAGGCTCATCTTGAGGAGCGCATCGAGCGCAACGTTCTCGACTGTCTTGATCAACTTAAGGGTTGAACCGAGGTGGCAGAGTGTACAGAGGCAACGGGTGCCGAGTGCATAACCCCTTATGGCGACGAGCGGGCAAAGCATGAGCAGGTGCAGGAGATGTTCGATTCCATCGCACCGGCCTATGACTTCATGAACCGTGCCATGACGATGTGCATTGACAAGCTGTGGCGCCGCAGGGCTGTGAAGATGATCGAGTCGACCGGTCCGCGCAGTCTGCTCGACGTGGCTACCGGTACGGGTGATCTGGCTATCAAGCTGGCCCGGCGTATGCCCGAGTGTCGAGTTACAGGTATCGACCTGTCGGACGGCATGCTCGAAGTGGGGCGTCGCAAGGTTGAGGCGGCAGGACTCGCCGACCGCATCGATTTCAAGCAGGCCGATTGTCTCGCATTGCCATTTAGTGACAATAGCTTCGATTGTGTCACAGTGGCCTATGGCGTGCGTAATTTTGAGCGTCTCGCCGACGGTTACCGTGAAATGGCACGTGTGCTGCGCCCGGGCGGAATGCTGTGTGTCATCGAGCTGAGCACTCCGCGCGGTTGGCTCACAGAGAAGCTTTACAGGCTATATACCCGGCATGTTATTCCATTTATAGGTCGCCTTGTGTCGAAAGATGTGAGGGCTTATAGTTATCTGCCCGAGAGTATTGCCGCAGTGGCTCAGGGCGAAGCTATGTTGCAGTTGATGTGCGATGCAGGGTTGCGTGATACGCGTTTCCGCGCTATGACATTCGGTACCTGCACAATCTACACTGCTTATAAATAGGAGTTTTACTATAATATAAATCGAGGCTGTGACTTTAGCGTCATGGCCTCGATTTGTATTTTGTGGAATATCAGGTGAGAGATTAGGCGATGGATGCGGCCCAGGGATTGAAGATGGCGAGTTTAAGAATCCAGAGGATGAGGAGGGCGTAGGCTCCTGCGGCGACGTCGTCGAGCATTACGCCCCAGCCGCCGTGGATCTTTTCCTCGACTTTGCGGCAGCCAAATAGCTTGAAGATGTCGATGACGCGGAATAGGGCGAAGCCTATGAAGGCCGTGATGGCGGTCATCCACAGGTTGTGGCCCATGGGGGCTATGAGTAGCGGAATCCAGGTGCCTACATACTCGTCGATATTGACCGTGCGGGGGTCTTCGCCCCAGTAGCGTTCCATCACCTCTGAGGTCCATGCGCCAAGGATGGTTACAACGACGATGAGGGCGGCTGTGACGAGCGTGATGGCAAGGCCGGGGCCGAGCCACCAGTAGAGCAGGTACCAGATACCGAGGGCCATGAGCGCGCCCATCGTGCCGGGTCCCCAGGGGAAGAAACCGGAGCCAAGCCCGGTGGACAAAATGACGTGTCCCCAGGGTGCTTCGCCCAGCGGGTGATTGTTGTTGTTGCTCATCTTTTTTACTTATAGTATGGGTTTAAAGGGGGCGCCCCGCCACGGGTTGATGTCGTGGTGGGGCGCTGATTATAGAATTGTTATGACTATTCTATAGGGTGGAGTTTTAGTCCTGGTTGAGGTTCACGCGCTTGAATTCAACAACAGCAAGGCCTTTGGCGTTCTGCTCGAGGAATTGAGCGATGGTGAGTTTCTCGTCCTTAACATACTCCTGCTCCATGAGACAAGACTCTTTGAAGAACTTGTTCATGCGGCCGTTGGCGATGTTCTGGATCATCTGCTCGGGGAGGTTGGCGGCTTTAGCCTCGGCGGTCTCTTTAGCTATAACGCGAGCCTTGTCGGCCTCCTCGGTGGTGAGCCATCCCTTGGCGATGTTAGACTCGATGTGAGCTTCGCTGTCAACGAGGTTGGGGTTGATGCCGGCTTTCTTGAGAGCTGCCTCAACAGCTTTCTTAACCTGCTCTTCCTTGGTCTTCTCGATAGCTACGCTGAGCTCGGTGTCTTTAACCGACTGGGGAACGCTGTCGCGGTCAACGGCAACGGGGTTCATAGAAGCAACCTGCATGGCTACGTCGCGACCAACCTGGTAGTCAACACCCTCCTGGTTGAAGCCGGCGATAGTCGACAGCTTGTTGCCGAGGTGGTTGTAGCTTGTTGTTGAGGGAGCCTCGATGTACTCGTAGGCGCTGATCTCGGTTTTCTCACCGGTCTTGCCGCTCTCCTCTACAACGAGGTCGGCAACTGTGCGACCGTCGACGGTGAGGGCTTTGAGCTCGTCGAGCGACTTAACCTTGTTGGCAACAGCGAGGTCAAGAAGTTTCTGGGTGAGCTCTACGAATCCGGCGTTCTTGGCAACGAAGTCGGTCTCGCAGTTCAGAGCTACGATAGCGGCGAAGTTGCCTTCGTTCTTGGCGAGAACGCAACCCTCAGAAGCGGTGCGGTCCTCACGCTTGGCGGCTACAGCCTGACCCTTCTTGCGAAGGATCTCGACGGCGGCCTCGATATCGCCGTTGGTCTCGGCGAGGGCTTTTTTGCAATCCATCAGGCCGGCACTTGTGAGGTGACGCAGCTTGGTGATTTCAGCCATTGTTACTGCCATAATAGTAGGTAGTTAGTGGATTGTTAATAGAATAATTATTCAGCAGCCTCGGTAGCTTCGGCAGCGGGTGCCTCAGCGGCGGGAGCTTCAGCGGCCTCGGCCTTGCGGCTTACGCGGCGACGCTCGCGCTTGGGAGCTGCTTCGCCTTCGCCTGCAGCCTCGGTGTCAACCTTCTCGGCTTTGCGCTCTTCAAGACCCTCGGCCATGGCGCTGCAAACGGTGTCGAGGATGATCTCGATCGACTTGGAAGCGTCGTCGTTGGCGGGGATAACGAAGTCAACGTCGTTGGGGTTAGAGTTGGTGTCGACGATAGCGAATACGGGGATACCCAGACGGTTGGCCTCGGCAACAGCGATGTGCTCTTTGAGTACGTCAACTACGAAGAGAGCTGAGGGGAGACGGTTGAGGTCGGCGATAGAACCGAGAGTCTTCTCGAGTTTGGCACGCTGAC
>CANDNO010000099.1 GCA_947386115.1 uncultured Muribaculaceae bacterium | reverse complement strand
GAGAATGAGTTATTCCTATCTCAAAGTTTTGCACTTCGATTTGGAATCTTCATTATTTCTTCATTGGCTTTTATAAACCACTCTGAAATGTAGTATTTTAATCAAACTATTCGCTTGTTTGGTTGTTCATATATTATGAAAAGCTTAAAAAATAATGTATAAACGTTAAAACTATTTATAAAATGAATGACAAGAGAAAACGCGCAAAATTTAATTGGGTTGCCGTAGGCGCAGTTATACTTATCCTGTTGCTGCTGGTATGGTTCACTATTGTCGACAGTGACGGTGATCCAAACAATGGACTTATCGCCCCTTTCGTTAGATTATTATGATGCTGATTCAGTAGCATGGATTCATGTGCTTTAAAACAGCAAGTTAGTAATGCAACATATAGACCTGTCTGAGAGCCTCCTACAGATCTAATCCAGGTATAGTCGAGAATGCTTTTATGGTTTTCTCGATTTTTTTTGTAAAAATATTTGGAGATTATTGAAATAATGTTTTACCTTTGCGGTGTACTACGACACTAATACACTAAATATGGTATCTATTCAAAATCTCACATTCAGCTATCGCCGGCACAGGCAGCCGGTGATCGACGGGGTGACACTCGACCTCAGCAGTGGTTCGGTGTACGGATTGCTTGGCCCCAACGGAGCCGGCAAGTCTACCCTACTCTATCTTATCGCAGGATTGCTCACACCATCCGAGGGCAAAGTATTACTTGATGGAACTGAAACACGTCTTCGCCGCCCCTCGACTCTCTCCGATATTTTTATAGTACCCGAAGAGTTTGATCTCCCTCCCATCAAGTTGAGCAGCTATGTCAAGCTCAACGCCCCTTACTATCCTAACTTCTCCCTCGATGATATGAAACGTCATCTCGAGATGTTCTCGATGGACTCCAATCCCAATCTCGGGCGACTTTCAATGGGACAGAAGAAAAAAGTGTTCATGGCATTCGCGCTTGCCTGCAACACAAAGATTCTTCTGATGGACGAGCCAACCAACGGCCTTGATATTCCCGGCAAGAGCGTTTTCCGACGTTTCATAGCCTCCAATATGACCGACGAGCGCACGATTGTCATATCAACCCACCAGGTGCGCGACATCGACAACCTGCTTGACCACATTGTGATGATCGACACTCACCGCCTCATTTGCTCGGCTCCTGTTTCGCTTATTTCCGAGCGACTCTCGTTTACAACAACATCCAATCCCGACCTCATTGCCAAGGCATTGTATGCTCAATCCTCGGTCACTGGCACAAATGTCGTTCTCCCCAATGACGGTTCGGATGATACCCGCGTCGACCTGGAGATGCTTTTCCAGCTCGCGCTTGAAAAACCTCAGTTATTAAACCAGCAATTAATGAACGATGGAGAATCTAAATAATTTCAGTCTCGGGCGCACATGCTCGCTCGTAGCCAAGGTAATCATGGAACAGCCGCGCGTCTTTTTGATGCGACTGCTACTGCTGTTCGGCTCAACTGCAATAGGAGCGGTGCTCATAGGCTTTGCAAATTCATATTCATATCGTAATGAATACGCGTCAAGTGACGCCAATATTCAAATACAGTTCGGCTACTTTGTGTTCATGATGTTTGTACTTGGCGTCGTATATACTTCCCTTGCATTCAACGAAGCCAAGAGCAAGCCCGGCCGTATATCGCTTCTCATGCTCCCGTCAAGGAATTTCGAGAAATATATAGCACGCTTCATCGTCTATGTCCCCTTGTTCATCGTGCTCTTTATTGTAGCAATATTCGCCGCCGATGCAACGCGTGTCGTTGCCTTGTCAATTTATTATCCCGAGTTTGCCGACAGGATTCATTTCATGACATTCAGTGATATCTTTTGTCATGACGGCAGTGTAGCGCTTGCCATGTTCCTTATAAGCCAGTCATTTTACTGGCTCGGAGCCATCTTGTGGCCGAGCAACTCGTTCATCAAGACATTTGCCGCAGTTTCAATCATCAGCACGGTCATAAGCCTTTCATGGGCATTATCCTATTGGTTAATTCTTGATGGAGTTAGTATATGCCGCGTTCCATTTTTCCTGAATCACGATTTTGATGAATTGCATGTATTGTGGTTTATCTCGGCATTAGTGTGTCTGATCAACTATTCAATCGCCTACCTCCGTCTCAAAGAGACCGATGTCATTCAACGGTTATTATAATAATAGTTATGGATTTTAAAGAAAACAATAAGCCTATATACCTGCAGATTGTCGACAAGATCAGCGACGATATCCTCGCCGGCATTTATGCCGATGACACCCGCATTCCGTCGGTAAGGGAGTTTGCCGCTCAGGTCGAGGTCAATGCCAATACGGTCATGAGATCCTATGACTATCTGCAACAGACGGGAATTATATACAACAAGCGCGGAATCGGCTACTTCGTGTCGGTAGGAGCTTCCGATAATATCAAACATGAACGTATGGAAAGATTTAAGAGCGAGGAGCTTGAGCGTTTTTTCAGCCAGTTGAAACTGCTGAATGTTACTCCCGAACAGCTTCTTGAGATGTACACCCGATTCTGCAATCAAAACAACTAAACATTAAAATAATGAAACGTTCTACATATATTATGTTCGCTCTAATCATAGCCGGTGTGTTGCTTGGCGCCTCGTTCTTTTCTTTCATTCGTATAACAGGCGAGGAGTGCGATGAAACATTTCGTCGCGGCCCCGAGATGATATCGGCCGAGGTTTCTCGACTTGACCTCAACCAATTCAACCGGCTCGATATAAACTACAGCTGTAACGACGAGGACGGAAATAATCAAAGCATCTATGTGAGGGGCGGCGTACATGTCGTAATCTCTACCGACAGCACCACTACCATTCCCTATGCTCTTGTGCCTGAGACGATGACGGGCAATGTAAGCATGGCTGACGGCTCGGACGAGCTCACACTCGATGTCGCTTTCAGTCACCGTTACTGCGAGTTTATCGATTCTATGTCAAGCCCTATCTCAATCCGTATTCCTGCCGGCATGCAGCTTGACGGGGTTAAATGCACCAATTCGGTCGACACTCACCTCATAACCGAAAACCTCGATATGAACGATATCGATTTTGAACTTGACAGTGACGTTTGGCTATATCTCAATTACGGCACGTTTGGCAATGTCACTGTCAGTGGCAACAACTACGTGAACGTCTTTGACTCTAAGATCAAAACTCTGACAATCGACGGTTACGACGAAACCGGCATTATCTACGCCAACGGTACTGTTGTAGGTGAAACCATCCTCCGCGGCAGCTCAGTCGACTATGAGCTCAACGGTGTCGCCGATTTTCGTGCCATGCCCGATTCAACCGGTACAATCACAGTAAGACAGACCTATGGAAATTGACCTTCCGGTTAATAGTTGTGAATAATAGCAAAGGCCTGTATCTCATTGAAGATACGGGCCTTTCACGTGTTATGTTATCTAAAACGGTTTATAACAGCTCGATACCGGCAGCACTGCATGCCAGGCGTTGCTCGTCGGGCCACAGGCTCGACTGCACTTCGCCTATATGGGCTTTTTGCAGGAGCAGCATGCACAGACGGCTCTGTCCTATGCCGCCACCGATGGCCGCGGGCAGTTTGCCTTCAAGCAGGCGCTTGTGGAACGGCAGTGTGGCACGCTCCTCACATCCCGACAGTTTAAGCTGACGGCGCATCGCCTCGGGGTCTACACGAACTCCCATCGATGAAATCTCGAAGGCCATCTCAAGTACCGGATTCCACACCAGCAGGTCGCCGTTAAGCCCTACCCGGCCATGCTCGTCGAGTGTCGACCAGTCATCATAATCAGGTGCGCGCCCGTCATGTTTCTCGCCGTTGCTCAGTTTTGCTCCTATTCCCTGTACGAATACTGCGCCATACTCCTTGCAGGCGGCATTCTCGCGTTCCTTTGCCGTCATTCCGGGATACTTGGCGAGCAACTCCTCCGAGTGAATGAATTTCACGGTCTCGGGCAGGAACGGTTTTATATGTGGGAAAAGCTCGTGAACCATCTTCTCGGCCGAACGCAACGCATCGTAAATCTTGCGCACTGTCTCGTGGAGGAATATCCCCGTACGTTGTCCCGGCAGTATCGCCTGCTCCCAGTCCCACTGGTCGACATAGAGAGAGTGCAGATTGTCGAGTTCCTCGTCGGCACGTATGGCATTCATGTCGGTGTACAGTCCGTAGCCGGGAGCCATATCATAATCGGCAAGCTTCATACGCTTCCATTTGGCGAGCGAGTGCACGATCTGGACCTCGACGTTTCCGAGTGCCGGCGACCGGAACGATACAGGCCGTTCAATGCCGTTGAGGTTGTCGTTCAGACCCGAGTCGGCTGTCACGAAAAGCGGTGCGGTAACTCGGCGCAGATTAAGCGCCGCTGACAGTTGTGCCTGAAAATGGTCCTTGATGCGCTTGATCGCAATCTCGGTGGTCTCGGGCAGCAGTTTATTATTATAATTGTTAGGAATAATCAGACTCATGGCCGCAAAGGTAGCAAATTATTTGCATATGCCAAACTTGGCAAGCATTTTGTTCATTTTTGCTTTGATTTCCTCGTTGGCAGGATTACCTATGCTTCCCGTGTGGGTGTGTTTTACCGTGCGGTCGGCCTTGAATGTGCCCTGTTGCACCTCTGCGCCTACCCTGCGATAAGCCTCGCGGAAAGGTACGCCGCTGAGCACGAGTCGATTCACCTCCTCTACGGTAAACAGATAATCATATCTCGGGTCATTGATGATATCGCTTTTAACCTTGATGTGACGAAGCATCAGGTCACACAGTTCGATGCAGTCGGTAAGCTCGTCGAATGCCGGGAAAATAACATCTTTCAACAGCTGATTGTCGCGGTGATATCCCATGGGCAGGTTGGCCATCAGGAGTGTCAGCTCGTTGGGAACAGCCTGTAAACGATTGCATTTGCCTCGCATTATCTCGAATACATCGGGGTTCTTTTTGTGGGGCATGATGCTTGAGCCGGTCGTGAACTCGTCGGGGAAGCCGATAAAACCGTAGTTGGGGCTCATATACAGGCACACATCCATCGCGAATCGACCGATGGTCGCAGCCACAGCTGCCAGTCCTACGGCCACGGCACGTTCACTCTTGCCGCGGCTCATCTGTGCGGCCACAACGTTGTAGTGCATGTCGCCGAATTCGAGCAGGCGTGTAGTCATCTCACGGTCAAGCGGAAACGACGATCCATAGCCGGCGCCCGACCCTAACGGATTCTGATTGACAATATCGTAGGCCGCCTGTATGAGTCTTAGGTCGTCGATAAGCGTCTCGGCATAAGCGCCAAACCACAACCCGAACGATGACGGCATCGCTACCTGCATGTGTGTATAGCCCGGCATCAGTACATCGCGGTATTTATCGCTCAGTTCAACGAGACGGTTGAAGATTTTCTCTACGCTTTTAACCGTGCGTATGAGCTCATCGCGCATGAACAACTTCAGGTCGACAAGCACCTGGTCGTTGCGTGAACGCCCCGAATGTATTTTTTTGCCAATATCTCCAAGTCGGCGCGTGAGCAACAGCTCGACCTGCGAGTGTACATCCTCTACATCAGGCTCAATTTCGAACTCTCCACGCTCTATCTCCTTAAGAATATGCTCCATCGCCTCTATAAGAACGGGCAACTCGTCATGCTCTATCAGCCCAATGCTCTCAAGCATTCTCACGTGGGCCATCGATCCAATGACATCGTGGCGAGCCATTTTCATATCGAGTTCGCGGTCTTGTCCCACGGTAAAGCGTTCAATCATTTTATCGGGTTCATATCCCTTGTCCCACAGTTTGTTAATCATATCGCTAATATAAGTTTTGTATATGTTTCAATAGCTTGTTCTATCTCGTCGAGGCCGATAAATTCGTCGGCCGAATGTGACCTGGCCGAGTCTCCCGGACCTATTTTAATGCTTGGGAACGGCATCAGCGTCATGTCTGACATCGTCGGAGAAATAAACTTTTCTATCCCCAGGGCGTCGATGGCCTTTACCAGCCGGTGGCTGTCATCTATCGCCGATGCCCTGAGGTGGGTCGATCGTGCCTTTACATCGGCATCTATGGCATTGCTTATTATTTCAAGCGTCTCCTCGTTGCTGTATGCATCGGTCGTGCGCACGTCGACAACAAATTGACATTCAGCGGGTATTACATTGTGTTGAGTGCCGGCGTTTATCTGCGTCACGTTGATATTGATGTCGCCCATCAGTGATGAACGCCTCTCGAATTCCAGCTTGCGCAACTTGTCGATGTCATCGAGCGCCTTGTATAAAGCATTGACGCCCTCCTTGCGTGCGGCGTGTCCGCTCTTGCCGTGTGCCATGCAGTCGAGCACCATGAGTCCGCGTTCACCTACGGCACATTTCATCCCCGTGGGCTCTCCTACGATCGCCATGTCGACGGGCTCGATATTCTTGAGCAACAGCCTCATGCCGTTTACTCCCGAGCACTCTTCCTCGGCAGTGATTGCCAATAGCAGGTTGAAAGGCAATTCTTTGTCCTTCAGTCTCATGAACGCTGCCATCAGCGCGACCGCCGGGCCGCCGGCGTCATTGCTGCCAAGGCCGTAAAGACGCCCGTTTTCAATCGCCGGGACGAACGGGTCGCGAGTATATCCGGCATTGGGTTTTACTGTGTCGTGATGAGAGTTGAGCATCAGTGTCGGCTTTTCCGGGCTGTAGCCGCGTGATCGTGCCACGATATTGTTGGCAATACGCTCGGTCTCGACGCCGTGGCTGTTGAGCCACGACTCGATAATGGATGCCGTTTGCCCCTCTTCCCGCGATATAGACGGGGTGGCTATAAGGCTTGACAGCAGTGAGGTGTATTCGCTTGTCATACTGTAATCTTTGTGCCTGAGTCATCGTTAAGCCGTTTCGAGCTCTTGATTACAACCCGCTTTATGCTGCTACAGGTCACGGCATTGAACGCATTGTTCACTTTCGGAAGCATGCCGCTGTTGATAATACCCTTATCTATCAGCTCTTTAACGGTAAGTGGAGTTATCGATTCGATGACCGATGACTCGTCTTCAACGTCCATCAACACTCCCGCTTTCTCGAAACAGTAAATCAGTTCGGTAGGTGTTACTCTGCTCAATGCCTTGGCGGTCTCGGTCGCAACGGTATCGGCATTGGTGTTAAGCAGATTGCCGTCTTTATCGGCGGTGATGGCACATATTACAGGTGTAAGGCCGTTGTCGGTCAGCGCGGTGAGGGTGTCGGTGTTTACTTCGGTAACATCACCCACCTCGCCGTAGTCGACAGGCTTGGCCGGACGGCGTCGGGAAGTGATGCACGCGCCGTCGGCTCCGCACAGGCCTATGGCGTTTACTCCCGAGGCCTGCAGTTTTGCGACTACACGCTTGTTGATGAGTCCGGCATAGACCATCACGGCAATGTCGAGCATCTCTTTGCTCGTCACTCTGCGGCCTTCAATCATGCGGGTCTCGACACCGAGCTCACCCGCCAGTCGTGTAGCTATTTTGCCACCTCCATGAACGAGCACTTTGGGCCCCTCGAGCTTTGCGAAATCTTCCAGAAATGCGTTCAGCTCTGCATCGTTGTCGATGACGTTTCCGCCTATTTTGACTACTTTTATCGTCTTGTCAATCATAGAGATTCAAGCATTCTTTTAAGCACCACTTGAGCTGAGATCTCGCGGTTGGCAGCTTCGGGAATCACGATGCTGCGCTCGCTTTCAATCACATCATCGCTCACAATCATGTTGCGGCGCACGGGGAGGCAGTGCATGAAGCGGGCGTTGTTGGTCAGCTTCATCTTCTCGGCGTCGACAGTCCATGAACGGTCGGTCGACAGCACCTTGCCGTAATTGTCGCCGGTGTAAGCAGCCCAGTTTTTAGCATACACAAAGTCGGCTCCTTCCAGTGCTTTGGCCTGGTCATACTCGATGCGTGCCTTGCCGGTGAACTGAGGGTCAAGCTCATATCCCTCGGGATGTGTGATCACGAAGTCATAGTCGGTGGCATTCATCCACTCGGCAAACGAGTTGGGCACTGCCTGTGGCAACGCTTTGGGATGAGGCGCCCAGGTCATCACCACTTTGGGACGCTCTGCCTCCTTGAATTCCTCGATCGTTATGAGGTCGGCAAAGCTCTGCAGCGGATGGCGAGTTGCAGCTTCCATAGAGAATACGGGCCGTCCCGAATATTTGATGAACTGGTTGAGTATCTCCTCGTTATAGTCGGCGGCTTTGTTCTCGAAACGGGCGAATGAGCGTACGCCGATTATGTCACAGTATGAGCCCATTACCGGGATAGCCTCGAGCATGTGCTCGGCCTTGTCGCCGTCCATTATGACGCCGCGTTCGGTCTCGAGTTTCCAGGCTCCCTGATTCACATCGAGCACTATCACGTTCATGCCCAGGTTCATAGCCGCCTTTTGTGTCGAAAGGCGTGTGCGCAGGCTCGAGTTGAAGAATACCATCAGCAGTGTGCGGTTACGCCCCAACTCGCTGTAGGCAAAGCGGTTGGCTTTAACTTCGAGGGCCTCTTTGACGGCCCCCTTGATATCGCCTATATCATTTACGGTAGTGAATTTTTTCATTTTATTGCGTCGATGAATTGTTGAATCATGTCGTTGGTAACGTTCAGTGCCGGCAACAGTCGTATCGTTGTGGCTCCTGCTCCGCCTGTGAATATGTGCTTGTCAAACAACAGTCTGCGGCGTTCGGCAGCGGCATCGCCGTCGATTTCTACACCTATCATAAGGCCACGTCCTCTCACCTCTTTGATCTTGCCGCCCGTTTCCCTGAGTTTGGCTATCGCTGTGTCGCCCACTCTTGCAGCATTGGCTATGAGTTTCTCGTCATCGATTACCTCAAGCACGGCCAGTGCCGCCGCACAGGCGAGATGGTTGCCGCCGAATGTTGTGCCCAGCATCCCCTTTACCGGCTTCATGTCGGGTGCAATTAGAATGCCGCCAACAGGGAAACCGTTGCCCATTCCCTTGGCCATAGTGATTATGTCGGGGCGTATTCCGGCATGCTGGTGGGCGAAAAATCGTCCCGAGCGTCCGTAACCCGATTGTACCTCATCGACAATGAGTTTCGTGCCGTAGCGACGTGTGAGTTCGCGCAGGTTGGTCATGAAGCGGTCGTCGGGTACGTAGATTCCGGCCACTCCCTGTATTCCCTCGATAATCACGGCGGCATATTCGCCTGTCGCGAGTTCGCGCTCTACGGCTTCTATGTCGTTGAGCGGCACGAATGTAACCTTGTCGGTACGGTTGAAGGGCGATACAATCTTGGGATTATCGGTCAGCGCTACCGCTCCCGATGTGCGCCCGTGAAAAGCCTTGTTGAAAGCAAGGACTTTTTCCCTGCCTGTAACAAACGATGCTAATTTTATCGCGTTCTCGTTGGCTTCGGCTCCCGAGTTGCACATGAACAGGCTGTAGTCTTCATACCCCGATACCTCTCCGAGCTTGGATGCAAGCTTGGTCTGTAACGAGTTGAGCACCGAGTTGGAGTAGAATCCCAGCTTGGCCACCTGCTCGCTTATGGCCGACACATAACGTGGATGGGCATGTCCTATCGATATCACCGCGTGCCCGCCGTAGAGGTCCAGATAGCGGTTCCCGTCGGCATCAAACACCCACGAGCCCTCGCCTCTCACGGGCTCGATATCATATAAACTATATACGTCGAAACAATTCATTTTAATTAGCGGGTTTAAAAGGCCGAAGCTTTAAGCCTCAGGCCGGTTTTTTCATCGAGTCCGGTCATCAGGTTCATGTTCTGTACAGCTTGACCCGATGCTCCTTTGAGCAGATTGTCAATCACGCTTACCACATGTGCCTTTGAGCCGTGTTTTTCTACATGCACGAGCGCCTTGTTGGTGTTTACAGCCTGTTTAAGATCGAGCGGCTGCTCAACGTAGTGTGTGAACGTGGCGTCGGCATAAAATTGACGGTATATTTCGGTCAGGGCTTCCTGGTCGAGGTTGGTGTCGAAATATACTGTAGCGAAGATTCCGCGGGCGAAGTCGCCTCTCACCGGCACGAAGTTTACCGTCGGTGCGTTGGCCCCGTCAGGCGACACTTTCTGCAGCATACGCCCTATCTCGGCCAGGTGCTGGTGGGTGAATTCCTTGTAGGTCGACAGGTTGTCCGTGCGCCAGCTGAAGTGGGTCTTGGCCGACGGCTTCACTCCGGCGCCTGTCGAGCCTGTGACTGCCGTTACATGTACGTCGCCCTTGACCGCTCCGGCTGCTACTGCGGGCAGCAGGGCCAGTTGCAGGGCCGTAGCGAAACAGCCGGGATTGGCTACTTTCGAAGCCCCTTTTATGCGCTCGCGGTTCACCTCGGGCAGACCGTAGACAAAGCCGATGCTCTCGTCGCGGAAATCTAGAGCCAGATCAATGATTTTCACACTCTC
>CANDNO010000098.1 GCA_947386115.1 uncultured Muribaculaceae bacterium | reverse complement strand
GTCCACTACTACACCGTCCAGCTCACCAAGAACACCAACACCATCCGCGTCATGCTCCAGCAGCTCTCGGGCGAGCGCATGAACTACGAGGACTACGACTTCGAGATCACCGATGCCAACGGCCACCTCGAGAGCGACAACTCCCTCCGTGGCGACGAAACAATATATTACCGTCCCTGGGCACAGAAAAACGCCGTGGCCAACATCATCACCCCCGGCATAGAGCACGACCCCACCGACCTTGGCGCCGTCCTGGCCGAGTTGACCGTGTCACGAATCATGTCCACTTCCAATCCCCGCCTCACCGTGCGTAAACACGCCAATGGCGAGGAAATCTTCTCAGTCCCCCTCAAGCCATACCTGCTCGCCTTCAAAGGCGATCATTATTCCTCGATGGACGACCAGGAATACCTCGACCGCGAGGATGTCTACAACATGGTATTCTTCCTCGACGACGGCATGCGCTGGATGGACGCCTATATCTACATCAACTCATTCAAAGTAGTACTCCAGAACGTCGACCTATAATAACCGATAATAACCGAGAAGCGACACAACGCCCCGCGCCGAGACAAAACAAAAGCAACAAAACAGCAAATTACCGTTAACCGCAAATAATCAATCCATTGAAACACCTCTTCGACATACGAGCCCGCGTGATAGCAGCCATCGCCATGATGGCAGCCCTCACCCTCATGCCCTCATGTGCCGGAGACCCCCTCGACGACATCGCCCCCTCCCTCCCCGCCCCCCGCTTCAACCTCGGCATGGAGATAAGCCTTAACGGCAATGATAGCGGCCTTTCGCGCGCGCCGTCCGATGCCCCCCATGATCCCGGCTATCTGCCCGGTTCGGGCTTTGAGAATTATGTTGATGTCGACGACATGGCCTTTGCTATCTATGACGCTGATACCGATCAGCTTCTCGGCCAGATTCTTGACTACACGCTCGTTCCGTTGGAGACAAGCGAGTCGAGCAAACGCTATTATTTGAATATAGCCACCCACATTGACGTGTCGAGCGGTCGTTTCAAGCTCCTGATGCTTGCCAACTGGGGTCATAATTATCCCGCCGATCTCTCTCTCAGGAATATCTGGGCCAAGACATTCAACTGGAACAACCACGAACTTTCGAAAGACAATATAATCCCCCTCTATGGTATAAAAGAAGTAAACATCGAGGGCGGCATTGCACCCGAGACCCGCAAGGATATCGGCATCCTTCACCTCATACGCGGCGTAGCCAAAATCGAGGTTGTCCTCGACGACAAGGGTGAGTTTGACGATTTCTGGCACTTCAAGACCCTGCAGCTCACGCGCTACAACAAGTCGGGCCACAATGCCCCCGCCGTGTCGTCGCAGGATGACTATGTCAAGGAGAGCTGGTATGAGGACTACCTCACCGAGCCCTATATCCCCGGCGACGTCCAGGCAGGCGAAGCGCTCGACTTTGTGCCGGTCGACAGTCACAGCTTCGTGCTCTACGTCCCTGAGTATGACAATACCACGGCCGGAGTACAACGCGCACAGATACGCGCCGAGTTCATCTACAGCGACAACGGCGAGCTGTCGATCGACTTCCTTAACGAGAAAAAAGAAATAATCGATATCCACCGCAACGTGTGGTATCGTATAACTATAAAGAAGAAACCCGAGACTACCGACGTTGAGTTTAAGGTCGACGTCGTGCCGTATCGCGGGGTTGTACTCGAGCCCGATTTTGGCTTCGACGATTAAATAAACAATTAAGTAATGAACTATATAAACCGAAAATATCACCTATATGTCATGATGCTGATACTCTCTCTCTCGGGAGCATTGACATCGTGTCTTGATGATACTTTTGACGATTTTGACACCACCATAGGCGATGGCATAGGCGAACTGAGCGCTGCCGTCACTTTCATGGATCCCGTTCCCGCTTTGCACTCGCGCGCCGGCGGCGATGCAGTGAACTCGGTAACGGGCCTGTGGGTAATCCTTTATCATATCAACGATAGCGGCCAGTCGACTTACTACGGCATGCATCATGTGAGCAACGGCACGGGCTACAATTACACCATCAATCAGGATGGCAACAGTGCCGAGCCCGACGATAAAGAGAACAACGTCAATATGGGCGCTACCGGCGAGACCACTCCCCGGGCAACGTTCCGCATCCCCTCGCTCCCCTATGGCAAGTACAAAATCTATGCCGTAGCCAACGTTCCCGGTCTTACCCAGACCGATGTCGAGACCGAGGATAAGTTAAAATCCATGGAATTTGAGTGGAATACCGACGTAGCGCAGAATAACGCAATGTTCGGTTATTTCACCTATGGCAACGAGTCAAAATCGCGCGGCTTTGATGCACCCACGCTGTTTGTCAACAAGAGCGTAACCGAGCTTCATGCCTGGGCCAAGCGTCTGGTGTCGAAAGTCACCGTCGCCATCGACCCCTCGGGCCTTAAGGAGGCCGTGTGGGTTTATATCAAGTCTATAACCGTTCACGATATCCCCACTCACTGCCGTCTCGGCAAGGAAAACAGCCCCGGCACTGCCGATTCGCTCATAACCAACGGCGAGTCGATCAAATATTACACCGAAGCTACTGCCGACAATGCCCAGCACGAACAGTGGGGCATCATTCTCAACAAGACATCGGGCACAAAGGGATCCGACCACTCAAACGATGCCGAGGCTCTTTACTTCTTCGAGAACCTCCAGGGCGACTACAGCAACGACCCTAACAAAAAGCTATACCAGAAGCCCCAGATCAAGGAGGAAACCGGCAAGCCAATCGACGCGCCTGTAGTTGATGAGAACGGCAATGTAATCGACAGCGACTACAAGGACCGTGTGCCCTACGGCACTTATATCGAGGTTGTGGGCTACTACCGCAGCCAGAACAAGGACCGACTCACTTCGGGCCCCATCAAGTACCGCTTCATGCTCGGCAAGGATATCCTGTATAACTACGATGCCGAGCGCAACTACCACTACAAGCTCACTTTGAAGCTCAAAGGCTTTGCCAACGAGGCCGACTGGCACATTTCATACATCGAGAACACCCCGAGCCTCTTTACCCCCGACCAGTATTACATCTCCTACCTCTACGGCCAGGATCTTAATTTCCCCGTGCGTGTTGTCACGGGCGACGACAACGTCAAGAAGTATAAGGTCAAGGCCCAGATAATCGAGAACAACTGGGCCCCATACGAGGCCGGTGCTACAGGACACCCCGCACAGTCGGTAGGCTCCTGGACCGATATCAACGGCTTCGGCTGGAACGAGAATGCTCTTAACAATATCTATAAAAATGATATAGCATTCGGTTTCCTGTCTTTGCGACTCCCTGTTCGCGAGGCCGAGTTGCCCTTTAGAGATGA
Source organism: uncultured Muribaculaceae bacterium (assembly GCA_947386115.1). Lineage (GTDB taxonomy): Bacteria > Bacteroidota > Bacteroidia > Bacteroidales > Muribaculaceae > JAAVFS01. The sequence goes on along the minus strand of CANDNO010000098.1, from coordinate 7,151 downwards.
TGAATACGGTCCTGATGCCGATGAGGATGTGAGGGAGTATTATACACAGTGTAATGCAGCCCGTGCGGTCTACAGTCTTTCTCAAGAAGGTACGTTCAATATCGACGGCAAGTCGGCCGATGGCGCTTATACCGTGAAACACGAGGAAGATAAATCGGTAACACTGCAGATTCCTATGTACACGCGCCAGTATAAGATTGTCGCTAAAGCCGACTTTTCGGGCAATAACCCTTTCCCCTGGTATCAGCGCAAAGCAGTGGTACGCTTTACTCTTTATGATGAAAACGGCAAGCAAATCGACTTCAAGGATGAAGAGACCGATAAGTTTATCAGCCACAAGGATGTACCCATCTATCAGGTGCACCGTGTTGTAAATCCAAAGGCCATATATCGTGCCCACGATAACGACGAAAAATTCGATGTGACTCTTATGCGACTCGTGGCCGCCGACGCTACAACATTCACGCCGTTCGAATCGGAGGGACCGTGGCGTGTATCGATACTTGAGGATCCCAACGGCTTGATTACCCTTACCGGTAAAGATGGCACAAAGGTGACCGAGAAAGGTAAGTATATCGAGGGTTCTACCGGTAGTCATATCGAGTTCACTTATAAACCGAGCGGTACGATTGGTGCCAATGAAACACGCTGTGGCATAATCAAGGTTGAGTATCACGACTATACCTGTAACCACCTCATTTTCGTGCGCCAAGGCTACCACAAAGGCGTGCAGCTCGGCACTGCCAAATGGAGCTGCTATCAAGTCTATGCCACCGGAAAGAGCACCAACGGGTCAGATCCTTCTACTTCAAATGAAGTAAATGTGGCCGTTACTCAGAATCCCTTGTCTATTGGATCATTCTATAAGCGTATTCAGTACAATTATGGTATACGCGATAAAAATAATGCCGGTAGCTGGTTGAAGATACCATCAAGTTTGTCTGTAACATACTTGAATGGCACCGAATATTCTAATGCTACCACACCTGCTACAAAGAATAAGGCATGGGGCGATTTTTCGGGTTATGGCTGGACGAGTTTTAACGGAGGTTATGAGCGTCATACCCGAGAGTGGGCCGATACCTGGACCACTGTAGGCGGATATTATGACGGGCAGAAACTCACCGTGCCTACGGCCGCTCAGTATAAGTCGGTGCTTGATAATTGTGACTTCGGTTTCGGTGTCGCTTATGCCGATGGTGCTACTGCCACAGCTACCACTAAGGCCGAGGCCTACGGCTATACCGACTACGATAATAACAATAATGGAGGTGTAGGATCTTCCAAAGGAATGAGAGTATGTGTGGCATATAACCTCGATAATGGAGATAACGTAATCTTCCCGATTGGCGCTGAGGGACAAGGTCGCCGAGCTCGAAAATTATACCCTGGACAAGATCATAACATGTCAACGCCTTCATTAGGCGCGTTATCTTACAGTGGCATGTGGGGTGTAGTTGTCAATAATCGAAATGACCACCGACCGCTAACATATAATATTTATCGACATCCGGGCGCTCTTTACTGGGTGAAAAAACCTGTATTGAAGTCGGATGGAAGTTATGATTATGCTTCGTGGGATATAGGCTACTTTACCTTCGTGTTTAACCATTTTGATGAAAGTAGTTTGGGCGTTGGTAGTAAAGATTCTAAAGGAAATGCACTTATGGGAGCGAAAGATGCTTCTGATGCAATTCCAATAAAATTGGTTTACAAGCAATAGAATGATAAAATATAATTTGCGTAATTTGCGTAATTTGCGATTGAAAAAAGGAAATAGTAACTGAGTGTTGAATCAGTGAAACATATAAACCGATTATTATAAATTGATGACTTTGAATGACATATTGAACAGATTGATGGCAGTCGTGGCCCTCGTGGTCCTGACCGTGGCGGTGTGTTCATGTGCCGGCGACGATGAACCCGTCATCAATCCCGGCGGTGGCGCTGAGGGTGTCACCGGGGTAGGGTTCACGCTATTGGTTACCGACTCGTCGGAGCCCACCGGTGCAAATGCCGTTTCGAGAGCACCCGGCACGCCCGACCAGTACCAGCCCGGCGCCGGATATGAAAACTACATCGATGTAAAAAACAGCGACTTCCATTTCTATTTCTTCTCTACCGCCGATGTTTACATAGGCGAGATAAACATAACCTCGATCACCCCCATTGCCACCTCGCCCGGCTCCAAACGCTATATCGTGAGGGGCGACCTCCCTGAGGGCATGGCAGACTACCGCGACTTCAAGGTGTGCGTGCTCGCCAACTGGAAGAAATATCCCAGGCTCGCTCCCGGCGACGACCTCAAGCGCCTGTGGACCGACGCTGACGCCATCTACAGTTTCGGCGACGGCTCCGTATCAGAAAACGCGCTCATACCGCTCTACGGCATCAAAGAGTACACCGGCATCAAGTTTTCGCCCGAAATCTTCACCGATCTTGACCTCATACACCTGCTCCGAGCCTACGCCAAGGTCGAAGTAAACCTCGACAAGACAGTCTATCAGGTCAAATCGATGACCGTAACCCGCGTCAACGCCACCGGCTACAAAGCCCCCGCCGACGTCAACGAGCAGGGCGACTACGTGCACGGAGGCTACGAAGACGACTACGTCAACACCCCCAACATCCCAGCCGACACCGAAGTGCTCACCGACGTACCCTTCCCCTACGTCACCGGCGACAACACCGCCACCCCCGGCCCCCGCACCTACACCATCTACCTCCCCGAGTACGACAACACCACCCCCGCCGCTACCCCCGCACGTCTGCACATCAAGTATGTCGACAGCCGTATCGAGGATGACTATATTGACTTCAAGTATTACAAAGCGATGGGAGTGCATGCCAAGGATACACCGTTTGATATCCTGCGCAATTATTGGTACCGATTCAATGTATCGCAGGGCCCGATTGATCTTACGGTATATGTCGACGTTCAGCCGTATGCCCAGGTATTGCTTCGACCCGATTTCGGCCTCGAGCGCGACGAAGAAGGCTATATCATTGTGCGCAACAATAAGGGCGAGGTAATTAAATACATACGTACCGACGGCGCCGAGCTGACTCTCGGAGATGTAGATATGCCATTCTACGGTACGATACGTGCCGTGTTCGACTCAAAGCGCCGTGCTTTGCTCGGATATTTGAACGATGGACGTAGAGTGTTCTGGAATTACGATGGTGATGACGATAAAACGGCCAATATGACATCGTGGGAAATCTATTCGGATGAGGACGATGAGGATGTCGACCTGCACCTCGATGAGGACTACATCAAGATTCCGGCGGCTGGAAGCGCGGTTGAACCGTTCACCCAGTCGTTCTATGACGATAAAGGACGAGTGATTACGCGTTATCTTTATCCGAGCAACGAGGCTTTTGAGAGCCGCGCTGCCGAGGGCCATGGCGCTGTGGAGCTCGTGAGCTATGACGGCAGCAAGTATGGAGCCAAAGTAATATCATATAAGGATTCGGACGGCAAAAAGTACTGTGAAATCAAAGTCACGGTCGATGCCGACGGAAATGAGACCGAAGCCTATATTTATTATTGATGACTATGATTAAAAACGCAATATACACGATTATATCCATTCTTTCTCTGGCGGCATTATCGGCCTGTCAGGACGATTATTTTGATAAGATTAACGGTGTAGCAGGCGAGGGTACGGGAAGCGTTAACCTAACCGTCGATTTCCAGCCCGCTGCAGGTGCCGATCTCAAGTCGCGTGCCATCTGGCCTATGCCCGGTGGCGGTATGGGCGATATATACGATATGGTTATCGTTATATTCGACGAGAACAACAACTATGTCGATATGATCGATATTACAAAGGGAATGTACAAGGAGTGGGATGTCGAAGATCGTAATAAAAATGATGTGTCAAATGGCCAGATAGCTGGCGAGACCACGACCAAGCGTCGCGAGATATCACTAACTCTGTCGGCAGGTAAATTCTATATTTATGCAGTCGCAAACCTCTGTGAACTTGCCGACGACAACGTGACGATTAAAACGTCGACCTACAATTTCATCAAGTCGCAGATAACAGTTGATGAAAACGGCGTAGAGACACTGTCGCGCGACACATTCCGCAAGATACGCCGAGCGTGGGATGGCTCCAACTATCGCCACAATAGCGAGATGTCGGGTATTTTTACCATTGGACAGCAGGCCGGTACCACAGCATTTACGGGCGCCGATGAGAATCCCGTGACGGTTTATCCCGGGGTGGAGTTGCACTGCTGGCTTCGTCGCCTGGCCTCGAAAGTTACAGTTGACTTTGATGCGTCGGGGCTTAATCCCTCTACGACAGTTTACATACGTGAAATTCGCGTGCGCGATATCCCTTACGACTGCTCCCTCGTGGAGAAAAATACAGTGTCGGAGGATGCAGCTGCCGATTCACCCAAAGGACTTTACTCCAACAGTAAGTCGGTTCACGGTATAGTGCTGTGTAAGGATGCCGATTACACCGACGACACGAAGCAGACAATCAATCACTATAAAAACTGGCCTGCACTTACCGCCGGATGTCCCACACTTGAGGATTTTGCTGCCTCAACCAAGGATAATGCACTGAAAAGTATTTTGGAAGGAGTGAACCACTCCAATAATGCCAAGTCGCTATTCTTCTACGAGAACATGCAGGGGGATGGCGAGTCAAAAAGACAGGATGCCGAGGGCGGTGGATATGAGATCGACAAGGATGGAAACAGAATACCTATCCCCGACGGTATCATTGATAGTCCCGACAGTACAAACCCCGACGATCCCCATTACAAAGATGCAAAAAAGGCCGGTACTTATGTCGAGGTAATAGGCTATTATGAGTCGTATGATAAAGGCAATGAGGGCTCCGGCAATATCATATATCGTTTTATGCTTGGCAAGGACGCCGAGCGCAATTATGACGCGGAGCGCAACCACCACTACAAGCTCACGCTGTGTCTGCGCGGATACGCTAACGACTATGACTGGCACATCGAGTATGACCGCGCCCAACCCCCTGTCACCATCCCCGATGAGTATTACGTGTCATACGGTTACAACTCCGAGACCGAGTTCCCGATCAGTATCTCCGGAGAAATAGTAGACAACATTGTTACAGTCGAGATAGTGCGCAATGACTGGTTCCCGTCCAATACCTGGAAAGATACTCGTCCGTCACCTATGGGTGTGGTAGAGGGTGGTATATTTGTTGATCCCTCAACAGTAACAAAACCCGATGCTGCGAATGACCCAAACAACCTGTCATTGGGTTTCCTGTCTCTTCGTAAGACCCATGCCAGTGCTGCCGGTACCGGCAAGAACTTGGCTTATATACATACTCTTTGGACTGGTGGCGGATCGTCTCCCGATTATGTAAGAAATGAATATTTGAATGCCGACATTTATAACAATGCAGCATTTGTTCCCGAAAAGTATCGAGGAAAGCGTTCGCTCGGATTCAGAACATTCAAATTTGAGGGGATTTCAGGCAACTATTCAGGTGAAAAGATATATTCGACCAATGGCGATGCCGATGATGCCGACGGTTCATACCGTATGTGGACTAAAGCCGGTACAGCCAATGTGCCGCGACAGACAACAATATATATACCATTGTTCACCCGTAATCGTAACCTTGTAAAAACTACAGGCTATACAGGAAATAACCCCTATAATGTATTCCAACGTCGAGCTGCGATACGCGTTAGATTCAAAGTTAGAAATCAGCACGGAGAAGTCACCGATATTGACAAAACCATTCCTATTATACAGGCGACAAAATTGGCTAATCCTATGGGAATATGGCGAGAATGGAACAATGCAGCTCCCTTTGATGTACATCTTAAGTATCTTAATGGTAGAGAAGCTGAATCATATACAGCATTAACGTCTCATGCAGGTGGTTGGAGTGCTGAGGTAGAGCAGGGCGCCGATTGGATTCTCCTTAATGGCGGCAAGCGTAAAATATATGGTGGCGAGAATTCTGAGATTCGATTTACGTATCGTCCTGCTGGTATTCTTTCGGGCCCTAATCAGACTCGTTGTGGTATTATAACTGTCCGTTATCATAACTATTCGTGTATTCATAAAATTCTTGTACGTCAAGGTTATGCACCAATTCAGATTAATAGTGGCGGCCCTTATTGGCATTCCAGAAATCTTGTTACAAGCACAACCGAAAGTCTGAAGCCAACCGGTGAAGGGTCACTTTTTAAATATGGCAATCTTGATGAACCTATTGATGCGAGAAATAATGTCAATGATGAGCCATCATGGTTGGTTATCAAACCAAATATGTGGAAAGACCATTCTGGTGATGATTTTGAAATTGCTGGAAAGGATTACACAAAAAAATGGGGTAATATCAGCAGCGTCAATCCTTCTGGATCTGCAACGGTATTTTGGCCGTCGATAACTCTGGATGGTGCGTCTGCCCGTATGCCGTATGTTCGAGAAGTGGTAGCAATGCGCGATGACGAAGCTACTGCATATCATTATGGAGTTTTGTATGGAGATAATGCTACCGGCACCGGTAATAATATAAATGAAGCATACCGGTACAAGGATGCCGATCCATCTACTCATTCCTATGGTATGAGAGGTTGTTTTATTTATAATCTTGGGAATGCCAACCAGGTATTTTTCCCCATAGGATCATCGGGCTATGGACGTCGTAAAGAAGGACGTGAAAGGTATATTACCGCAGGAAGTGTTGATATATCATATGGATGGTCTAAGCAGAAGATGGAGATTGGGCGTGGTATATTGCGTTATTCTAATGACCGAATCTCTTATATGCCGCAAGCTACTGCTGAGGGATTACCGTTGCTTTATGATATATTTAAGTCATTTGGCGCTGTTTATTGGTGTCAAGATTATGTAGCTGAAGATCCGTTATCTACTGATAATGACGGGCAAAAAATTAAACGTTCATCAATAGATATGAACTATAATACATTCGATGTATTTACTCTTGGAGATGAACCTTTCCAGGGAACAGCCGTATCGGGTTATGGATCGGATGCAAGTTTTATCCGATTAGTACAGGATAATCCACCACAATAAACAGCAGAGGCGGCCCGGTGGTCGCCTTTGTTGTTTATGTCGCTGTTCGCCCGACATGGGCATAATCTAACGGGTGCAAGTCCCGAGCGTGCCC
>CANDNO010000097.1 GCA_947386115.1 uncultured Muribaculaceae bacterium | reverse complement strand
TGTGCAATATGGCCGTTACAAAGATTTCAGCACCCGAATTGACCTATACGCCAAAGAAAAAGAGGGGCTCTCACGAGTGCCTCTCTCTCCATTCATCACATTATGCTTACAATTGTTGCTTTGTTCTCTTCAGTGTTATTATCATGATTCATAACGGCTTTCAATGATATCCCAGTCAACGAGATCCCAAAGCCGTTTTAGATAAGCGGCTCGCATATTGCGGTAATCGATGTAATAGGCATGCTCCCATACATCAAACGTAAGGATAGGTGTAAGCCCCGATGTCATGGGGTTGCCTGCATTTGACTCCTGGGTAATGACGAGTTTGCCGTCATCATCCTTTGAAAGCCATACCCAACCCGATCCGAACAACTTCGCACCGGCATCCTCAAATGCCTCCTTGAACTTGTCAAACGAACCGAATTGCGTCTTGATTGCCTCGCCAAGAGCACCGTCGGGCTGTCCGCCGCCATCGGGCGACAGCGAGAAGAAATAGAAAATGTGATTCCATGCCTGTGATGCATTATTGAATAACGCACCCTTGGCATGACGAATCACATCCTCCAGTTCCATATCCTCAAACTCCGTACCGACAATCAGTTTGTTCAGATTGTCAATATACGCTTTCTCGTGTTTACCATAATGGTAATCGATAGTCTCGGCGCTGATAACCGGTGCCAGCGCATCGTTTGAATAGGGTAGGTTAGGTTGTGTATATTTCATAGCATTAATCGTTTTGATTTTAACTATGAAACGCAACCGCAGGTAATTAGTTCATGATATGGAGTTATTTAACAATAGTTGGAAAATATTCAGAGAAAGTTGAATATGTTCAAGCGCGCCAGCGACAGGTGATAGTCAAGCTCGACCTGGAGAAAATCCCATTCCGACTCTCTGAAATATGTCACTTCGCGCAGGTAATCGATTGCCGACATCTGGCCGCCCTTAAAGGCCTTGTGCAGTAGCTCGATATGATTATTGCTATAAAACACAGGCGCAAGTAGATCAACAAGTTGCTTGCTCGACTCGGCGCTATGGTACTCGACATCGATTACCGATCGTCTCTCTACGCGGGCAGCCGCCTCGTTCCAGTCGGCCTGGGCTTCGAGGGCTTTCGCCAGCGCTTTTTTGCCACGGCTCGAAAAAATAGGCAGCGATAATCCTACGCTGAATCCGTTGAACGATGTTCCATCCTCATACTCATGCACATAACCCACCTTAATACCGGGAAGCATTTCCATCTTGCGCGACTTCACGCCCAGTGCTTCGGCACGTTTTTGCTGCTGATAATACGCAACATACGGTGAATCATCAATCTGCATATAGTAATCGTCGATTGTCTCCAGCCGGGACAATGGATACACGATTGCACCGGTATCCGTTATGTCGCATCCGAGCGAGCCAAGCTCCGAAATGCATGAATGCCGGCGTTCACTCAGCTCGTTAAGCTTCACCATATTGTTGGCAAGTTCTATCTTCGAGCGGTTTACCTCGAGGATAGTAGCATCGCCACCCGAGTATGCCTTCGAAAGCATGTCGTTAATCGACTGCATGTCGGCCACAATTGCCTCCTCGAGCGCTATCGCCTTGTTGCAATATGCTATCTCAATGAGCAATTCGCGCGCGCGAAGCACCACATCGGCCCGTTCGGCCCGATATTTCAGTTCGAAGGCACTGCGTCGCGCCGCGATCTCACGCCGGCGGGCTATATAAGCTCCCGGGAAATCAAACGATTGTGATATTCCGGCATTCCACTTTTTCTCACCGCCGCGCGCAGCCCACACGTGCTCAAACTCCACCTCGGTTTCCGACAGATTGTTATCCATCTGCAGTTCGGCAATCTCTGATATATTTTCATATCGCAGAGCCTTCAACGAGGCATTGTTCTCATCGATCTGCGCGATTATGTCATCATATACATCTGCACTCACACAACATGTACCGGCAAGACACGCCGCTGCCAATATTATAATTTTTTTCATTTCCTCTTTTTCAATTTACTGTAAATGATAGGAACTACAAATACATTGAGCACCGTCGATGTTATCAGACCGCCAAGTATGACTGTAGCCATAGGAGCCTGAATCTCATTGCCGGCCTCGCTGCCACGTAGCGCGAGCGGAATCAGTGCAAGCGCCGATGTCAAAGCCGTCATCATGATTGGAGTAAGACGGTCGATTGAACCCTTGACAACACGCTCTTTCAACCCGGCTCCTTCTTTTTCAAGCTGGTTGTAACGGTTTATCAACAACATGCCGTTTCGGGTCGAGATTCCCATCAGGGATATGAAGCCTATGATTGCCGGTATATTAAGGTCGGCATCGGTTATCACAAGCATGAACACTCCGCCTATGATTGCCAGAGGCATGTTCACCAGAATCAAAAGCGACTCATTCACGTTCTTGAACTCACCATATAATAGCATGAATATAATAAGTATCGATATAATACTCATTAACAACAAGGTACGTGTTGCTGCAGCTTCACTCTCAAACTGTCCTCCGATCTTGATCATATACCCCTCGGGTAAATCCACATTGGCCGAGATGGCTTTCTGGATATCATTCACAGCACCTCTCAGGTCACGGTCATCGACATTTGCCGATATGACTATTCGACGGTTTACATCTTCACGGTTGATGGTGTTTGGGCCCGTAGTCGAAACCACCTCAGCCACATAGCTCAATGGTATCTTACCCTCGGCGCTGTCTATCAGCAGGTCATTGATGGCATCAATTGTCTGGTACTCGTCGGGCGAGATTTTTACAGTGAGATTATAAGGGAAACCATTCTCATACATGTGAGATACCGGCGTTCCGCTGAACGCCACATTCACAAACTTGGCAAAATCGCTCAACGTTATGCCATATCGTGCAAGCATGGCACGGCGTGGTTTGATCTCGATCTGCGGACGCCCTGTCTGCTGCTCGATATTTACATCGACAATGCCGTCTACATCCTTTATGACATTTTTGATATCAGTGCCCTTTGAATACAACGTGGCAAGATTGTCGCCAAAAAGTTTTATTGCTATCTGAGCCTCTGTTCCCGACAGCATTGCGTCGATACGGTGGGATATAGGTTGGCCAACTTCGATATTGCATCCGGGCAGGCGGCTCAGTTTCTGGCGCAATTCCCTGCTCACCTCGCTGCGTGAACGACCGCTCAGGCGATACGGAGCTTCTATCTCCGATACGTTCGAGCCCAAGGCATGTTCATCAAGCTCGGCTCGACCAGTCTTTCGAGCAACGGTTTCTATTTCGGGAACTGAAAGTATCAGTTCCTCGGCAAGGCGGCCTATGCGGTCACTCTCTTCAATCGAAATACCGGGCAATGTGCTCACATTTATAGTAAAAGAGCCCTCGTTGAATCCGGGTAAAAAGCTACGGCCTAAGGTCACAAAGCCTATGACTGCAGCGACAAAAAGTCCCGCCGTCGTCGCAATGATCGTCTTGGGGTGTTTAATAGCTCCGTCAAGCGCTTTGCTGTAAACGCCCTTGATTTTGCGTGTAAGCCACGGCTCTTTGTCAAGCTTCGAGTTTAGACTCTTTACTCCAAGCAGATAGCTGCACAGTGCAGGCGTAAGTGTGAGCGCCACAAGAGTAGATGCAATGAGAGCCACAATGAATGATATGCCCAGAGGTATAAGCATTCGGCCCTCGATACCGCTGAGGAAGAATAGCGGCAGGAAGCTCGCGATAATTATGAGCGACGAGTTGAGCACTGGCATTCTCACCTCTCGCGAAGCCTCGTAGACAACGGTTCTCGAGTCGAGCCGCTCTCCGGCCGGCTTGAGCTTATTTTCACGCAAACGTTTATACACATTCTCAACATCCACGATAGCATCATCCACGAGCGAACCTATCGCAATGGCTATACCGCCCAGCGTCATAGTGTTTATGTTGATGTGCAGTAGGTTAAGCACCAACACCGTTATTACTATCGACATAGGCAGCGCGACTACCGATATCAGTGTCGTCCTGAGGTTCATCAGGAAGAAGAACAACACGATTATGACAAATAGCGCTCCCTCGAGCAACGATTGCTGCAGATTGCCTATCGAATTCTCAATAAATGTGCTTTGGCTGAAAATATCGGTCGAGATATTCAGATCATGAGGCAGGGTAGGGCGCAATTGCTCAAGTGCTCCGGTAAGTTCATTGTTCAGTTCTATGGTTCCGACTCCGGGTTGCTTTGTTACTGTGATGAGTACAGCCGGCTTTCCTCTTTCCGAGGCTACACCGATTCGCGGCGATTCGGCTCCTATTCTCACACTCGCTACATCAGCCAACGTCACGACTCCGTTTTCATCGCTTTTAACGACATTGCGTCCAAGGTCTTCGGCCTCGGTAGTCGACATAAGTCCTTTGATTGTGTACTCATTGCCATAATCATTGATTATACCGCCGGCTGCGTTCAGCGTCATGCCGTCACAAGCGTCAAGCACATCGTTGAGTGTCACGCCATAACGTTTCATCTCGCCGGTGTTAAGACACACCTGCATCTCCTTGACGTCACCGCCTATCACAGCTACCTGTGACACTCCTTGCACCGACAGCAGCCTTGGACGTATCACACGGTCGGCGATACTGCGCAGGTCCATCATTGAGGTTGAATCAGCCGTCAGACCAATGATCAGCACCTCGCCAAGAATTGACGACTGCGGACCAAGTGTCGGGGTCTCGACACCGGGCGGGAACGATTCCGATACACCGGCTATACGTTCCGATACCGTCTGGCGCGCAATATATATGTCGGTACCCCAGTCAAACTCGACATTGACTACCGAGAATCCGGTTGCCGATGACGATCTTACTCGTCTCACTCCTGTGGCTCCGTTCACGGCTGTCTCAAGAGGGAAGGTCACCAGCTGCTCGACCTCCTCTGGAGCAAGTCCCGGCGCTTCGGTCATAACAGTGACCGTCGGGGCGTTCAGATCCGGAAAAATGTCTATCTCCGATTTTATCAGCGCGACAACTCCGCCTATCAGCAGCAACGCGCTCAACAGCACAACAATCAATCGATTGTCGAGCGAAAATCTGATTATACGGTTCAGCATATTCCTTAGTGATTGTGTGTGTGACCTTCGGGAACGGCTCCGTTACTCTCGGCGAGCTTGACAAATGTCATACCCTCGGTAACTACTGGTGTGCCGGCCTCGATTCCTTGCTTGATCTCTACTCGGCGTCCATCGTTTCGACCGGTTACCACTGGAACCTTTCTATAGCAGTCATCGTCAAGCTTTACATACACAAAATTAACACCTTGCTGCTCACTCACTGCGCCTACAGGAACCGACAGAACTTGATCTCGGCCGTCACCCGTCAGATAGATATCGGCAACCATGCCGGCTACGAGATTACCGCCTCGGTTGTCTATCTCAAAATACACGGGAACAAAAGCGCCCTTCATCGAAGCTACACGCCCCGACACTCTACGGGCATTAAGTTCACTGAGCGATAACACATTATCACTCCCGGCAAAACGTATATTTCCGGTAATCTTATCACTAATGGCAGTCACACTGCGAGCAGGCACATCGGCTCTTACAGTAAGACGCTCTCCCTTTGAGATCGTAGCGATTGGTGTACCGGCTTCCACATATTCGCCATCTTTTACAAGCACATCTGTCACGATACCTGTGATGCGGCTTGTAACTGCACTTCCCGACTTCGCTCCCGAATATGAGGCCTTGGCTCTCTGATACTCAGCTTCGGCAGCATTGTAGTCACGTGTCGATACGATACCGTCGGCGTGTAGCGGCGCGATACGGTCAAGTTCACGCTTAGCTGCCTCCATCACGATATACGCACTCTCGTTGGGGTCTCCGCCGGCTATATTGCGTGCGCTCACTGTCGCGAGCCGTGCTCCGGCCTGCACGTTAGCACCCATTACAAGATTGTTCGATAGATTCACAACTCCTGCCGATGTGCTCACAGCTGTGAAAACATCCGTAGGGGCCGATTCAAGTTGTCCTGAAACGTGGAGTATATCACTGAAAGGTGCAACAAATATTGAATCGGTCGAAATGCCGAGGAATTCAGCATCCTCGGGCGACACTACGATGACACCATCCTCATGCTCCTCGTGCGAATCTTCTTTTCCTTGATCATGATTATGGCCTTCATGTGAGTGGCTATGCCCCTCGCGCGAATGATTGTGCCCCTCATGTGAGTGATTATGACCTTCATGAGAGTCTGTGTGCCCGCCATTTCCGCAGGCTGTAAATATAATTGACAACACCGCTGCTGTCAATGCTGTAAACTTTATGTTCATTTATTGAATTGTTTTTATGTAACTCGCAAAAATCAAATGCAGAGTTCTTGAGAGTTACTTATGATAATATGATTTTAATAAACACCGTTAAGCAGTACACGGTGGGCCGCGCAAAGCATTGGCAGCCAAATCAATATTAAGTAAAACAATTCGCTTGGTATTATAAAGTATTTCAACCGGGTCGGCTGGCTCATCACATGACAGCTCATTAAAAAGAGCCATCCACAACAGGCAGTCACACACATCACTATGATTATGACAGTGATTGCGGCTGTCGTCTTGATTATAAAAATAATATGAATCTAAATGCAAGGCACAATCATCGTCATTTTCAGGCAATTGACTATGGTCATGAGCACAAATCGAATTGACACACTCATGGACACAGTCATCTATATCATGACTGCACACAAGGCTATAGTGAACAGCCCCGTTGTTATCATGATGATGATACCTCGCCACTGTCGATAGCGACAACACACACGCAGCCACTATCGCGATAAGCGACAGGGCTACCTGCTGTATTAAGCTATCGATTTTACGCATATCTCATTAATATACAAGGAACGATGTACGTGCGGGTAGGGTAGTGGTCATTACGCCCTTCTTGACTACACACTCGGTGTTATATACACGGTCATGGTAGACTCCGTCGGGCAAGTTTACCTGGAATTTCACCTTTTGCTTGCTGTCCGATATATTGATAATTGCAAGACCTTTATTACCACGTTCAACGACGATAACTCGGCCATCGTTTATACCCTTTATAACATCGGGTTCACCGCTCATTTCCTTGCGGAACTCATTGACAGCCACAACTTCGCGATGGAAAAACTCATCATTGCCTCTGGCGCCTACACGGTTATTGCCCCAGTAATTTTCACGGGTGCTTCCGGCCGGGCGGCTATAAAAGAGTGGGGTGCCACCGTTGCGCGCAGCAAGAAATACCCAGCCCATGCGCACGAGATCATCATCCATGCCGGCCGACGCGTGCTCATTGCAATACGTGTCATGCGACTCAACCCATGTCACAAGTTGATCGGCAGGTGCCGGATGATGCCAATCATTAAGATTCTCAGCATCAAAATCATGAGCGTTCAGCACACTGCGCAGGGCATGACCGTAAGAACTTGCAGTCAGACCCATATATTCGGCATACTCAGCCTCCTTAACATTACGGTCCTGAAGAACCTCTCCGTAGATAAAGAGACTGTCAGGCATCAACAGTGAAAGCCCCTTGACACCCTCACGGCCTGTTGCTACATCCCAGAAATTATTACGTTTGGCCTTGGGGTCAAGCGGATCTGACGGCAATCCTATGTGCTTGGCAGTATCATATCTGAAACCGCGTGCGCCCAGATTAATTAAGTCATTGACATACTGCATGTAGTAGTACTGAAAATCGGGATTCTCAGTATTCACGTCGGGCAGACCTCCCATTTTGCCGGTTGTGCACTGCAGTCGATCATTATAGTCGGTAATATCGATAAAGCCATTGCCATGAAACAGATTCTCATGACCGCCTACAGCCGCATCAAGCGACGGCAGTACAGCATTATGGTCAACGGCCGTATGATTGGGAAGCACATCCACCAGCACCTTTACATTATATTTATAGGCACTGTCACACATAGCCTTGAAAGAGTCTCGAGAACCTAATAGATAATTACCGATTTTCCAGTCGGTAGGCTGATAGTAGTAGTACCATTTACCCCTGACCGAATCACCTGGCTGGCTATACAAAGCCAATCCGCCACCTTCACCCACAAAACAAGTATTGGCAGGCGAAGTCTGCACATAATCATAGCCCGAATCAGCAATAAGTTTCATATTCTCGGCAATGGTATCAAACGACCAAGACCAAGCATGTAAAATAACCTTGTCATTCAGAGCGCGCTTAGGATTAGCTTGACCGGAAAAAGGCGCCAAGACAGCCAGCGACAATAATATATGTTTATAAGTAACTTTCATTTTAAAGATAGAAATAGATAAAAAACTAATGTATCACAAAATTATAAAGAATAGGGAACAAAACCAAACCCACGTACTGCAAACAGTTTGCAAATCTCACCAAAACCGCCCCTCACACAACAACCACACACCCTATTCAACATAATTCTGATTATATAACAATCATAGATATATTAATCTTATCCGTACAAGTCAGAAAGCGTCTGCTCAAAAACTGCGATTATTACATCGTTTGACGCTCTACATAAAGGACAACTGAAATACGCCAAACTTTCTATAACAGCGAGGATCTTGAATACATGCCGGCATTGAATGAAGAACCATAGCGAGCGCCGGCGGACAAATAAACACAATATACACGCCGAATCAACAACCGTAGCGACACACAGACTCTTATTATACTGGTTATACTGGCATAACCGCACGAATAACAAGCTCCATTTGAGGCATAACGAAACGCGGGAGTCGTAGCACAAAATTGTTGTTATTGCACCCAGGTAAATGGCAGTACCGCTCGTCATCATGAAGGTCCGCATTAGAGCTACTTAGCCGTCTGCTGCTTATATAAGGCACTCCTCTCGACAATTCTTTAGCAATATAAACTCTCTCAATAGTTGAAGGTTATTAGATAGCGCTTTCCTACATCCATGCCTTACAGCATATTACAAACCATATGCGATTAATTATATACGCCTAAGACAAGCATGAATCACTATCTAACCCATCTTTTTAATAACATTAGTACAGGGTAATTTGCCTCTTAAAAATGCTAACATACTGACTTTTAGGATAATTAATACGCATTAACTATTGTTTCACAATCAAACGCCTGTTTATCAATGTTATAAAAATAAAGAGCACATTTACAGTATATTAGTAATGCGATTAACAAATATACGCAACATTTGCAATTTAAAACACTCTAAGTTTGTAATTGCAAACATTGATTTGCTACAGTTAATTCAGAACAGCTCAATCGCATAATTCCAAATTCAAAACAGCTATTTACTTATTCAAATTCCATTTACCGAATACTCCTCCGCATTACTCTGATTAACAATCGCAATCTATTTGCTTTTCGCAATTTTAACAGTTAACATAATTTTACTTTAATCTTATTCCATTGATTATCTGCGACTTTCCAATACACCTTTAAGTAGTAATTTAAATTACACTATATCTCATCCCTGAATTCACGTATCCCGTATCCAATATATCTATTACTCATTAACAATCATATACATGTATATATATTTTAAAGTATCAGTGTAACTTTAGCCTAACCTGTTATCATATGCAAACACCGTCCTATTTGATTTTGCAAATCACAATCTCAAATATTATTTACATTTATTTATTTGGATTTCTCAATACTATTAATTACATTTGCACACAGTTTACAACATCAAAATTTCATTATGGATATAGTTTCTCGCCTAAAAACATTCATGAATTCGCTAAATATGACAAGCTCTCAGTTTGCCGACTTATGTCGCATCCCCCGCCCTTCATTGTCTCAATTACTGAATGGGCGCAATAAAAAAGTGAGCGACGAGATTGTCACGAAAATTCATGATGCTTTTCCCCAGTTATCCATCTTGTGGTTGATGTTTGGCGAGGGGGACATGGAGTCGAATTCAAATATTCGATTCTCAGAGGCTCAAAATAGCGGTTTTTCCGGCCTACAACGCGAGCAAACTAATGATAACCAATCGACTATTGACATCATAACCGGCCGAAATAATAACATTACTTTTTCGTCAGAAAATTTTGAGAAGGATTCAGCCGACCTTTTCAGCACCAATCCACCGGCTACAACCTCTTCTATAAGCGGCGGACAGCAATCTCCGACACCTCCACAGTCCGGATCTATAAAACTTAACACCTCGGCCAACAAACGTATCACAAACATCGTGGTCTTTTACGACGACAACAGTTTCGAGTCGTTCAACCCGGCCATCTGACTCCATTGCGTTTCGATAAAGACAGCATCCCTTACCAAAGGCCATCGTCAGGCATCCGGCAAACCACCTATCATAACATTAGCATACATTTTTGCGCGTTAAAAATCTGTTAAGTTTTAACAAAATTATTATCTTTGTCTGAGCTAATAATTACACAACTTAATATAGATAAACCGTGGCAAAATATCTCAACGATTTTATAATCCACGAGTCGATAAGGCTTACCACAAAATATCAGCTGCTCCACCTTGCAGCGCCCGAGGAGTGCAATCTCGAATCGATCACACCCGGGCAGTTTGTGCAAATCAAAGTCGACAACGACCCGAACGGAACATTTTTAAGACGTCCCATCTCAGTGCACGACGTAGATTTAGAAAATCGATTACTGACGATTCTCGTATGTCGCGCCGGCGATGGAACGAACGCTATCTGCGACACCCCTGTCGGTTCTAAATTAAACATTATGTGGCCACTTGGAAACGGGTTTCAATTACCGTCCAAGCCTGGAGAGTCGACTCTACTCATAGGAGGTGGCGTTGGAGTAGCCCCCCTACTCTATTTAGGTAAAAAATTGAAAGACAGTGGATTCAATCCCGAATTTCTACTTGCGGCGCGTTCGGCCACCGACCTTTTACAGTTAGAGTCGTTCGCCAAATATGGCCCCGTATATATTTCAACCGACGACGGCTCGGCCGGCGAAAAAGGACTCGTAACCAC